>CAYNNB010000004.1:57262-72555 GCA_964398425.1 uncultured Flavobacterium sp. | reverse complement strand
ATTGTGCTTGAAAATGTATTTGATTCTTCCAAATTGGTTGGGGTATCGCAGGAGATTTCCCAATTTGCGTTGTACCAATGTTATATCAAGATATGGAAATGCACGATGTACCATTTTTGGCTTACTTCTGTCAAATCTCTGATTCCACAACAAGTTATGGTTCTTATTCCGGTGCTTTTCCTAATGAAAAAATAACTTGGGGTAAATTAGATATCACCACACCTAAATTTATTGTTGAATCTGATGCTACAATTGTAGCTCCATTAATTTTTGCCTATATTTTGGGATGGTAATTATGTAAAAAAATTAAATTAAAAAAATTTGATTTTTAATTTTTCAATATTACATTTGACAAACCAAACTTGATTAAGCATAACCCAAATGAAAAGAGTAATTGTAGATTACGCAAAACTAACAAATGAAATTTTAAGCCTTTTAGTTGAAAAATTCCCTGACGGATATGATGAGTCAGATATAATTCGATTTAAAAATGCTAAAAATGAAACCATTGAAGCTGTTGAAGTAAGAACAGAAGACACTATTTATCTAGTTAAAGTAAGTACCAAACTTTCTGATAGAATTGAAAATTATGATGAAGATGATGATTTTGATGCACCTGACGAAAGTTTAGACGCATTGAAAGAATTAGAAATAGATGCGGTTAGTGGTGATGATGATGATGAAAAGTCTGATTCAGATATTGATGAGGATGAAGATGCCCCAGAAAATGAAGAAGAACAGGAAGATGATGAGTAAACTTCAAATCTATATAAAAAAAAGAGTTCGAATTTTCGAACTCTTTTTTTATAATAATAACAATATAATTTAATTTTTCATTTTAGACCAACTATTAATACTATCATTATTCTGTTTGATATAATCTTGATTATTAGCTTTTGTTGCTCCTGCTAAAGACAATTTTGCTGTTTCAAGTGCTCCTTTAATATCTCCTAATTTATATTGAATTAATGATTTTAACCTATAATACCAAAAAGGAACTTCAGGTTCTTTTGAAATTGAAATTGCTTTATTTATCCACTCTAATGCCTTATTGAAATCATTATTAGATTGATAATAATATTGAGCTGAAGTAAAAAAGTCATTTGATGTAGGACCTTGTAAAGCCTGATTAATGTTTTTTACTACGGCCTTTTGAGTAGGTACTTCAATTTTTACAGAGACCAAAGTTTTTTCCCAAGAAATATCTAAAGTTGCACTATCAGTTGTAACATTATTAATTGCTATAGTAAATGTTTCTACATGCTTCGACAAGCTCTCTGGAAGAATAGTTGTTCTTAACGCAACTTCATTCTCATTCCAATCTTCAGGTAATCCCCAATTATTTGTGTCTTTATAGAAAATAATATCCCAAGAATCTGCCTTTGGAGTAGTGTAAAGTGCATATTTACCTCTCAATAATAATTTACCTCCAATTATAACATCTTCACTAAATGAAATTGTTGTATTCTCATTGGCTCCAGTGCGCCAATTTTTGCCATATGGAACCAATTCTCCATATACTGGTCGACCCTTTGCACTAGGGCGAGAATAAGAAATATCAATTGTTGTTAGACCTACTATTTGTTCCACTTTAGATAACGGACTAGCTTGTGGAATTTTAATTTGAGCTTGCAAAAAACTAGCTACAAACAAAAAGCTTAAAAATAATTTATTCTTCATAAAATTCAATTTTTTGCTAAAATACATTTTTTTTATCCTCTCCTTGTGTTAAGATAATTATAAAAATTCCAATAAGATTTATTTATAAAGCTATAATTATTTTGTTTATTTTTTTTTGTTTTTTGTTAAACAAATTTTTATCTTCGTAAAAAATTGCTATAATTAGAAAACCATGAGTGTTTTCATTTCACTTGTGGTTTTCTTTACTATCTTAATTATGAAAATATATCGTTTACATACCAAACAAAAACTACCCATTACTAAGAAAGAAGCTTGGGATTTTCTTTCTGATCCTAAAAACTTAAAAACAATCACACCAGATTATATGAGTTTTGATATTTTAAGTGGTGCAGACAGAAAAATGTTTCCAGGTCAAATCATTCAATATATAGTAACTCCAATCTTTGGAATAAAAACGAAATGGGTTACAGAAATCACACATGTAGTAGATCATGAATATTTTGTTGATGAACAACGTTTTGGACCTTATAATCTTTGGCATCATAAACATTTTATTAAAGAAATTGAGGGAGGTGTAGAAATGGAAGATATTATTGATTATAAAGTACCCTTTGGGACAGTTGGACAAATGATTCATCCAATAATAGTAAAACCAAAATTAGATGAAATTTTTGCATACAGAAGAAAAAAATTGATAGAAATTTTTGGTGATTTTAAATAATATAAAATGACAGTTTTTTGGTTTAGACGCGATTTACGCATTGAAGATAATACCGCTTTATTTCATGCTTTGAATGAAAATGAATCTGTGTTACCTATCTTTATTTTTGATAAAAATATCTTAGAGTATTTACCAAAAAATGACTCACGCGTTTCTTTTATACAAAAAGAGTTGAGTAAAATCAACAAGGAATTAGAAAAATATAATAGTAGCTTAGCTGTCTTCTATGGTGATCCTATCACAGTGTTTAATCAATTAACTTTAGAATATAATATTATAAATGTATATACTAATCACGATTATGAACCTGCTGCTAGAAAAAGAGACAAAGCAATTAATGAACTATTAAAATCTAAAAACTGTAGCTTTAAAACTTGTAAAGATCAAGTAATTTTTGAAAAGTCGGATATTGTCAAAGATGATGGCAGCCCTTATGTAGTTTATACACCCTATTCTAAAAAATGGAAAGAAAAAGTTAAAAAAAATGAAATCATTCACTATCCCTCTGAAAAATTATTAACCAAATGTATACAACATAATATTCCCTTTTTGGATTTAGATGATATAGGATTTGAAAAATCAACAATACAACTTCAAAATTATGACATTTCAGAAGACTTAGTTAAAAATTATGAGGCTAATAGAAACTTTCCATCAATTAAAGGTACTTCCCTATTAGGAGTATATTTACGATTTGGAACAATAAGCATCCGTAAATTAGTTAAATATGCTCTAAATTTTTCAAATGAAACGTTCTTGAATGAATTAATTTGGAGAGAATTTTTTATGCAAATACTTTGGCATTTTCCACATACAACAACCAAATCTTTCAAAGAAAAATATGAAGGAATACAGTGGGATAATAATGAAGAATGGTTCAAAAAATGGTGCGAAGGTAAAACAGGTTATCCATTTGTTGATGCTGGAATGCGTGAATTGAATACTACTGGACATATGCATAATAGAGTAAGAATGATTGTTGCAAGTTTTCTTTGTAAGCATTTATTAATTGATTGGCGTTGGGGCGAGGCTTATTTTGCATTGAAACTTCTTGATTATGAACAAGCTAGTAATGTTGGAAATTGGCAGTGGGCTGCTGGTAGTGGGGTTGATGCAGCACCTTATTTCAGAATTTTCAATCCTACAGAGCAAATAAAAAAATTTGACAAGGATTTAAAATATATTAAAAAATGGGTGCCTGAACTAGAAACTTTATATTACCCAAAACCCATTGTTGAACATAAAATAGCAAGAGAAAAATGTCTTAGAACTTATAAAGAAGCTGTAGGGTAATGAACGTTGTTTGGTTAAAAAAAGATTTAAGATTAGAAGATCATCAACCGCTTTTTGAAGCTCAAAATAGTAGCGGGAAAATTCTATTACTCTACATCTTTGAACCAGAATTATTCAATGATCCACATTATAGCAAAAGACATTTTGACTTCATTAAACAATCTTTAATTGAATTACAAATTGAATTATCAAAGTTACATACCCAAATTTTAATTGTTGAAGGTAAATCAATTGACATATTTAAAAAATTGCATGACTTACATCCTATCAAAAAGGTATTTTCTCACCAAGAAACAGGTATAAATATTACTTATAACAGAGATAAAATTATCAATAACTGGTTACAAAGTGAGCATATCACATGGCATGAATATGTTTGGAATGGCGTTTTCAGAGGAAGAAAAAATAGAAACACTTGGAAGAATGATTGGTATACGTTTATGGAAAGTGAAGTACTACCGGCACCAACCAATTCAAGAGCTTTTATTAAATATTCAGAAATAGAACAGCTAGAAAACTATTTTTCAATCCCGAATTTAAAAACTAATTCAACTTCCTTATTTCAAAAAGGGGGTACAAAAACTGGCTTAAGATACTTAAATAGCTTTCTTGAAGAACGTGTAATAAATTATTCCAAACATATTTCTAAACCAGAGCTTGGAAGAAAAAGTTGCAGTCGTTTATCACCTTACATTACCTGGGGAAATCTATCTGTAAGACAAATTTATCATGCTTCTTGGAAAAAAAGACAGCAAGGTAAAAACAAAAGAGCGATTGATAATTTTGCATCAAGATTAAGATGGCAAGCACATTTTATTCAAAAATTTGAAATGGAACCAGAAATGGAATTCCAGGCTATTAATAAGGCTTATAGAAACTTACAACAGAATAAAAATCTCTTTTTTCAAAAGGCATGGGAAGAAGGTAAAACCGGCTTTCCTCTTGTTGATGCGTGCATGCGTTGCTTGAAAGAAACAGGATATTTAAATTTTAGAATGCGTGCTTTGGTAGTATCTTTTTTCACTCATGATTTATTTCAACCTTGGAAAGATTGTGTTCATTATCTAGCTCAGCAATTTTTAGATTTTGAACCTGGTATCCATTATCCACAAATTCAAATGCAAGCAGGCGTAACAGGTATTAATACAATTAGAATTTATAATGTTGTTAAAAATTCATACGAACATGATGAAGAAGGTTTTTTTATCAGAAAATGGATACCTGAATTGCATAATATTCCATCTTCATTAGTCCATGAACCTTGGAAAATAACACCAATCGAAGAACAATTATATGATTTTCACTTAGGATTAACTTATCCTAAACCAATAATTATACCTGATGAAGCAAGAAAAAAAGCAACTAATTTTTTTTGGAATATCAAAAAATCTGATGAAGCTAAAAAAGATAGTTCAAGAATTTTAGCAACACATACATTTTCTGATGGTAAAAAAGCTTAGATACGTATTTCAGAAAAGTTTTCAATAATTTGGTCTGCTAAAGAATACTCTTGATTTTTTGAATTTCTACTTTTATAACCAATGCAATAAATACCCGCCGATTTTGCTGCTTGTATACCATTCGTACTATCTTCAATTACAACACATTGCTCCTTTTTTACTCCTGAAAGTCGTACAGCTTCAATAAAAATGGCTGGATTAGGTTTTGATTGAGGAAAATCCTCTCCTGAAACTATATGTGCAAAATAAGATTTTAGATTAAAACGATTAAAAACTCGCTCAATAGTAACTTTTGAAGCTGAAGAGGCTAATATCATTTGTTTGCCCTGATCATGAAATTGATGGATTAATTCTTCAACGCCATCAATTAAAAATAAATCTTCTTTAGTATCAAAAGCAGCATTAAATAAATTTCTTTTCACTTTTATTAATTCCTCGATTTCAGCTTCAAGTTTAAATAGTTCTTTTAATTTTTGATACACATTCTTAGTAGAGTTTCCTGTAAAAGAAGCATACAATTCTGCATTGACATCAATATTTAACAATTCAAAGTGTTGGTGGTAAGCATAATGATGGACAGGTTCAGTATCTACAATCACCCCATCCATATCAAAAATTACAGTATGTATCATAAAATGAATTTCGAACAAAGCTACATCTTTTTGCATAAATAAAGACTTCGATTAAACCTTTTTATTTATTTTTAGTCTATTGAATAAATACAATTTACTTTGCAAGACGAAAAAATATTTATCGCACAATTAATCAATCCGAAGACTCAAAATGAAGCCTTCAAAAAGTTGGTGTATGAATATCAAAAGCCATTGTATTATCATATTCGAAATATTGTTTTAAATCACGATGATGCAGATGATGTCTTACAAAATACCTTTATTAAAGTGTTTTCAAATATTCAAAATTTTAAAGGAGAAAGTAAATTATTTTCTTGGATTTATAGAATTGCAACTAATGAATCATTAACATTTATTGAACAGCGTGCAAGAAAACAAGGGATCTCTAACGAGGAATTACAACAAAAATCAATAAATAAATTAGAAAGTGATGTTTATTTTGAGGGTGATATTATTCAATTAAAACTACAAAAAGCAATAGCTTCGTTACCTGAAAAACAACAATTAGTATTTAAAATGAAATATTTTGAAGAAATGAAATATGAAAACATGAGTGAAATTTTAGATACTAGTGTAGGTGCATTAAAAGCTAGTTACCATCACGCCGTTAAAAAAATTGAAGAATATTTAAAAAATGATTAAACCTTTTATAATAGGAATAGTCCAATCACCATGAATAAAATAGTAGAAAATAATAAAATTAAAACAGGTTTTAAAGTACCCGAGAATTATTTTGAAAATCTATCTTCTGAACTTTTTTCAAAATGTGATGGAGATTTTCATTCTTCCATTCTACCTAAAAAATCTGGTTTTATGGTTCCCGAAGATTATTTTTCTGAAAATGAGAATAAATTATTTCAATTAATTGATAATAAAAAAGTCAAAATTATCTCTTTAAAGCCAAAATTATATTGGATAACAAGTATTGCCGCTATTTTATTGATTGTTATAATGCTTCCTTTATTTTATCACACAGAAGAAATAACAAAGACTGAGTGGGCAACACAAAATTATTTAGAATTACAAAAAGATGAATTATCAGAATATGAAGTAGGTGTTATGTTAGATAATGAAGATATAGAATCTTTAGAAAATGAATTAATTTACAATAATTTAAAATAAATTATTTAAACAATAAATACAAGTAAAATGAAACCAAAATTAAGTATTTTATTATTATTATTTTTAATCTCTTTTGTTGGATTTTCACAAGGATTTAGAGATAAAAAAGAAAAAATAAAAGCATTAAAAATTGCTTTTATTTCACAAAAATTAAATTTATCTTCTGTACAAGCAGAAAAGTTTTGGCCTATTTATAATAAGTATGAAGATAAAATTATGGATTTAAAAGAAGCCCAACTGAGACAACGTTTACAAAAAAGAGAGACATCAGATGAGGAAGCGTTGAAACAAATTGAAGAAGCAGAAGCTGCCGAAATAGAAATCATGTCACTTAAAAAGAAAATGAGAGTTGAGCTTATTCCAGTTATTGGTGCTGATAAAGTAGTGGAATTACAAAAAATTGAACATGAATTTCATAAAAAACTTTTAGAAAAATTAAAAGATAGAAAAGGTCCGCCACCACCTCCAAGAAGATAAAACTAAAACTTTTAATAAAGACTTTCTCCGTTTAAATCGGTCGTTAAAACATCACTCATATAATCGAAAAATGGACGCATTGCTGCAAAAGTTTTTACAACTTCATCTTTAAAATTAGAGGCTAAAACTTCTTTGTTTGAAAAATTACGTCCTATTAAAAACTGTTTTTTTCGAATTAAATCAATATCTGGATGCGTTTTATCAAATCCTTTCGGAGCTGTTTTTAACTCCTCACCTTCTAAGCTATTTTTAAAAAATTGTTTGAATGTATCATCATTAATAATAGCTCTTAATTCAGAAGCGTCTAACTCCAATTCTTTTCTAACACGCTGTAAATCTTCATTATTTGGTTCCCAAAATCCACCACCTACAAAGCTACCTCCATCTTCAATATGTAAATACATTCCGCCTCGTAACAAAGGTTTAGTTCTTGTGAATCCGACTGAGAAATGAGTTTTATAAGGAGTTTTATCTTTAGAAAATCGAACATCACGATAAATTCTAAAAACTTGCATCCTTTCAATACTATCTATTTTCTCTAAATCAGCCAATACTTCCGTAAAAAAGTTCTTTGCATTTTTATTTTCAACCTCAAATCGTTTTTTGTTATCGGTAAACCAATCACGATTGTTATTTTTCTTTAATAAATCTAAGTATTCGAAAGTGGAATTTGTAAGCATAGTTAATTGTTAACACGATTTACACAAATTTACATTAAGTTTTACAATATTAACTGTTTTTAATTGTTACATTTTCAATTTGACTCATTGGCAAATTAATTTAGCTCCTGTCCCATTTTCTTTACTGAATGTAGTTTTTCCAAAATCAATGGAAACACCCGTTGCAATATCTATTTCTAATAGTAAAGCGCCATCCATATCCACATAATCCAATAAAGGCAACAAATGTGCAATAGCGGAAATTCCAACTGTAGATTCGGTCATACAGCCAACCATTGTTTTCAGTCCTAATGCTTTAGCTTTGTGAATCATGCGTAAACCAGGAGTTAATCCACCACATTTCATTAATTTGATATTCACTCCATGAAAATGATTGAAACATTTAGCAATATCTTCTTCAATAATACAACTTTCGTCAGCAATTATGGGTAAATCAGAAAACTTCATAACTTCTTTACAACCTTCCCAATCATCAGCCTTTAAAGGTTGTTCGATAAATTCGACACCCAATTCTTTAAAAATCTTTGCGTTTTCAATGGTTTCCTCAACAGTCCAGCCACAATTGGCATCTACGCGGAAAATGGCATTGGTTTCATTTCGTAAGGCTTTAATTATTTCAATGTCATCAGCAGTTCCCAATTTAATTTTATACAAAGGCCAAGGCATAGCCTTCATTTTTTCTATCATTTTTGGGATTTCAGCAATACCAATTGTGTAATTCGTTAAAGGTAAATTTTTAGGTTGTAGCTTCCAATACTCATATAATTTTACACCTAATTTCTTTGTATATAAATCGTGGTACGCTTCATCTAAAGCGCATAAAGCAAAAAGATTATCTTTAAAAAGTGGTTGTAAATTAGTCCAAAAATCTTCTGGTTTCAAACCTTTTTGTGATTCAATAAAAGCTTTATTTACTAGAATATCTTCCGCAATTTGAAACGTATCCAAATGATAATAAGTATTTTCAGTCGCTTCACCATAACCCGAATAGCCGTCTGATTGTAATTCCACAATTAATGAAGGCTTAATATCAAAAGATAATCGAGAAATTTTAAAATTGTCTTTTAACTTTAAGTTGTAATGATGAAGTTTTACTTGCATATTTTTTTAACATATAAGTCATATGAGCTAAATTTATAGGTAGTTATATCCTTAACTACTTTTAAGTTCAATATAAGTTAGCTTAACAAAGAAAAGAAAAAAACTTAAATTACTTATATGTTTAAAATTATTCAACATTTCCTAAACGATCTTCTACAAATTCAATTTGTGTTTTTCCATGTGGTTTTGGTTTGCCTTGTTCGTCTAAATTTACCATTGTAATATTTTCAATAGTAATTATTTTTTCACGTGTCATCATGTTTCTAACCTCTGAACGAAGCACTAATGAAGAAGTTCCAAACTTCACAACATCAATGCCAATTTCGACTATATCGCCTTGTTTAGCTGCACTCATGAAATTAATTTCACTCATGTATTTAGTAACCACTTTTGGATTTTCTAACTGTACAATAGAATATAAAGCCGCTTCTTCGTCTATCCATGCCAATAATTTTCCTCCAAAAAGCGTCCCGTTGGCATTTAAATCTTCGGGTTTTACCCATTTACGTGTATGAAATCTCATAATTTTTATTTTTCATAAAATTATAAAAAATCATACATTGTAAATGAATATTTAAAATTCTTTTATTGATATGAGTATTACTTTTCTCTATTCTTTAACACTTGAATCACATCATTTAAACCATACCCTTTAGCTTGCAATAAAATTAAATAATGAAATAATAAGTCGGCACTTTCCGATAAAAACAATTCATCATTTGAATCCTTAGCTTCAATAACAACTTCAACAGCTTCCTCACCCACTTTTTGAGCTATTTTATTTATTCCTTTTTCAAACAAAGAAGCTACATAACTATTGTCATTCTGACGTAGGTCAGAACCTAATTCCGAAAGTTCCTTACGTTCACGAATCGTATTTTCCAATTTGGTTATGAATCCGTAAGTTTGACTATTGTTTTCATTCCAACAAGTATCTGAACCTTTATGACAAGTGGGTCCGACTGGCTTTACTTGAATTAATAACGTATCATTATCACAATCCAAAGCATAAGAAACTAGATTTAAAAAGTTACCACTCTCCTCACCTTTTGTCCATAATCGATTTTTAGTTCTGCTAAAAAAAGTAACTTTATTGGTGGCAAGCGTTGCATCAAATGCTTCTTGATTCATATAACCTAACATAAGTACATTTTTTGTTATAGAATCTTGAATTATAGCTGGAATTAATCCGTCTGTATTTTTTGAAAAATCTATGTTCATCTTTTTAAATTCTAATTTCAATATTTTGTTGCTTTAAAAACTGTTTAAGGTCTGGTATAGCAATTTTATTGTAATGAAAAACACTAGCTGCTAAAGCTGCATCCGCTTTTCCATGTGTAAATGCATCTGCAAAATGTTGCATTGTTCCTGCACCTCCACTGGCAATAATGGGAATATTTACCAACTGTGAAATTTGAGCTAATGCTTCATTTGCAAATCCGTTTTTAGTTCCATCGTTATTCATGGAGGTAAATAAAATTTCGCCGCCCCCCCTTTTTTCCACTTCTACAACCCAATCAAAAAGTTTAATTTCGGTTGGAACTTTACCCCCAACCAAATGCACCATCCATTCACCATTAATTTCTTTGGCGTCCACAGCAACAACTGTACATTGACTTCCGTATTTAGCTGCAATTTGACTAATTAAATCAGGATTTTTAACCGCTGAAGAATTAATAGAAACTTTATCAGCACCGTTGCGTAGTAAAACATCAACATCTTCAACAGAAGAAATACCACCTCCAACAGTGAAAGGTATGTTAATACTTGCAGCCACTTTTCGAACTAAATCAATTAATGTTTTTCTTCTTTCTTCGGTTGCTGAAATATCTAAAAAAACTAATTCATCAGCCCCAGTATCGACATATTTTTTGGCTAATTCAACCGGATCTCCAGCATCTTTTAAGTCTAAAAAATTAACGCCTTTAACCGTTCTCCCATTTTTTATATCTAAACAAGGTATTATTCTTTTGGTCAACATACTATTGATTTATTATAAAATTTTCAAGTTGTTTTAGACTAATTCTTCCTTCATAAATTGCTTTTCCAATAATCGTACCTTCACAACCTAACTCTGCTAATTTTGGTAATTCATCAAAAGTTGAAATCCCTCCAGATGCAATCAATTTACAATTAGTTGTTTCAGATAAAATTTCTTGATATAAATCAAAACTTGGCCCTTCTAACATTCCATCTTTTGCAATATCTGTACAAATAACATACTGAATTCCTTTTGTTTGATAGTTTTGAATAAAAGGTATAATTTCTTCATTTGATTCTTCTAACCAGCCTGAAATTGCTATTTTTTTGTTATTTACATCTGCTCCTAAAATAATTTTTCCGGAACCATATTTTACAATCCAATTTTCAAATACAGCTGGATTTTTAATTGCAATACTACCTCCCGTAATTTGATTAGCGCCACATTCAAAGGCAATTTTCAAATCTTCATCTGATTTTAATCCACCTCCAAAATCAATTTTTAAAGTTGTTTTACTTGCTATTTGCTCTAATATTTTATAATTGACGATACGGTTGGATTTGGCTCCATCTAAATCTACTAAATGCAAATATTGAATGCCATGATCTTCAAACTCTTTTGCAACCTCTAAGGGGTTTTCATTGTATATTTTTTTGGTGGCATAATCTCCTTTTGATAGACGCACACATTTTCCTTCAATAATGTCTATGGCTGGTATAATTCTCATTTTATTTCAATGGTTTGTTGTTAGTAATAGATTGCGTTAGGGATTGAAGCAAAGTACCGTGTACTGCGAAAAGCCCGCCCTTGTTGCCCATTACTTTTTTCTTTGTTAAAAGTTACGTGAGCAACAAGGGAACGCCCAATTTATAATTCTAAAAAATTTTTTATAATCAATTCACCCGCTTTTCCGCTTTTTTCAGGGTGGAATTGAACACCATAAAAATTATTTTTTTGAATAGCCGTGGCATAATTTATTCCATAATTCGTAGTAGCAATACAATTTTCATTAAGAGGTGCATAAAAACTATGAACTAAATACATGTACTCTTCTTCTTTAATGCCATTAAACAATTCTGATTTTAAATTAGTAATGGTATTCCAACCCATTTGGGGTACTTTTAACTGATTAGTAAATCGCTTTATATCAATATCAAAAATTCCAATTCCTTTTGAATTACCTTCTTCAGATGATTTACAAAGTAATTGCATTCCTAAACAAATCCCCAAAACAGGTTGGGTTAAGGCGGGAATAATTGTATCTAATTTTTTATTATAAATCATTTACATGGCACTGCTCGCTTCTCCAACACCAGGAAAAATAACTTTATCTGCTTTTTTAATTTTATCTGGATCATCTGTGACTGTTGCTTGATACCCTAAACGTTCTAAAGCAAACAATACACTTTGTACGTTTCCGGCACCGTAATCAATTATTGCAATTTTCATTATAACATTCCTTTAGTACTTGGTAAAATCATTTTTTCAACATCTCTTTTAACTGCTACTTTTATTGCTTTGGCAAAAGCTTTAAAAATAGCCTCAATTTTATGATGTTCATTAGTTCCTTCCGCTTTTATATTCAAATTCGCTTTAGCACCATCTGTAAAGGATTTGAAAAAGTGAAAAAACATTTCTGTTGGCAATTGACCTATCATTTCTCGTTTAAAATCGGCTTCCCAAACCAACCAATTTCTACCACCAAAGTCAATAGCCACTTGAGCTAAGCAATCATCCATAGGCAAACAGAATCCATAACGCTCAATTCCCAATTTATTCCCCAATGCAGAAGCAAATACTTCACCTAAAGCTATTGCAGTATCTTCAATTGTATGGTGTTCATCCACTTCCAAATCGCCTTTAACGTTGATTTCTAAATCCATTTGACCGTGACGCGCAATTTGATCTAACATATGGTCAAAAAAAGACAATCCCGTTTCAATTTTACTTTTTCCAGTTCCATCTAAATTCAAAGTAATGAAAATATCGGTTTCATTCGTTTTTCTAGCAATTGTTGCATTACGCTTTTCTAATTTTAAAAATTCATATATATCTTGCCATTTGGTTGTTTGCAAAGCAATTGACTCTTCTAAGGTTTTGTTTTCATTAGATAATTCATTTGCACCTAATTGAGCTTCATTATTTATAAAAATAACTTTTGCACCTAAATTTTTAGCCAGCTCCACATCCGTCATTCGATCTCCAATAACAAATGAATTTGTTAAATCATATTTATCGCTATCAAAATAATTCGTTAACATACCCGTTCTTGGTTTTCGAGTAGGCGCTAATTCTTCAGGAAAGCTTTTATCAATACAAATTTCAGAAAAAACAACACCCTCATTTTCAAAAGTTTTTAAGATAAAATTTTGAGCTGGCCAGAATGTATCTTCAGGAAAACTTTGAGTACCCATACCATCTTGATTGGTAACCATAACCAATTCATAATCTAATTCATTAGCAATTTTACTTAAATAGGTAAATACTTTAGGATAAAATTCTACTTTAGATAAATCATCAATTTGATAATTTTCAGGTTCTAAAACTAAAGTCCCGTCTCGATCTATAAATAATATTTTTTGTGCCATTAGAGTTGTTTTATAATTTGAATTAGTTTGCTATTTTCTTCTTTTGTTCCAATTGAAATCCTCAGACAATTGCTACATAAAGGCTGTGAAGAGCGGTTACGAACCACTATTCCATTTTTAAGTAATTGATCGTAACGTTTTAGAGCATCATCGACTTCAATTAACAAATAATTAGTGTCAGATGTATAAACTTTTTTTACAAAATTAACTTCAAGTAATACTTTAATTAAAATATTCTTTTCTTCTTTAATACTTGTAATTGTATTTTTAAATTTATTCTTATTCAATAACTCTTCAAATGCTTTTTCTTGTGATAAAACATTAATATTATAAGGCGGTTTTATCTTATTTAAAATTGATATTATACTCGATGAGGCAAATAAACTGCCAATTCGTAATCCGGCCATTCCATAGGCTTTTGATAGTGTTTGGCAAATAATTAAATTCGGATATGATTCTAATTTCGTTAACCAACTCTCTTTTTCAGAAAAATCTATATAAGCTTCATCAATTACAACCAATCCACGGAATGAAGAAAGAATTTTTTCAATTCGTTCTCTAGAAAAAGTATTTCCTGTTGGATTATTTGGAGAGCAAAGAAAGATGATCTTAGTTTGGGCATCAATTGCATCCAAAATTCCTTCAACATTCGGTTCAAAATTTGAATCGAGCAACACTTCTCTATTTTCAATCGCGTTCAAATTTGCAAGTACAGAATACATCCCATAAGTGGGTGGTAGTGTAATTATATTATCTGTATTAGGTTCACAAAAAGCCCTGAAAATTAAATCTAAAACTTCATCACTGCCGTTGCCCAACAATAGTTGATTGCTATTAATTCCTTTTCTTTTTGAAATTACTTCTTTTAATTTTATTTGGTTTGGATCAGGATATCTATTAATTCCATTATCTATTGGAGATTCGTTAGCATCTAGAAAAATAAAAAACCCCTTACCTTCTTTAAATTCATCACGAGCAGAAGAATATGGCTCCATTTTTAGTACATTTGGTCGAACCAAATCAAGAATATTCAAACTCATATTATTTCTTTTAATCGTATTGAAACAGCATTTTTGTGCGCTTGAAGCCCCTCCACTTCTGCCATGATTTCTATAGCTTTACCAATATTTTGTAATCCTTCTTTAGAAATTTTTTGAAAAGTCATGGCTTTCATAAAACTATCTAAATTTACACCACTATAGTTTTTCGCATATCCATTGGTGGGTAACGTATGATTTGTACCCGAAGCATAATCACCTGCACTTTCTGGAGTATAATTGCCAAGAAAAACAGAACCCGCATTTTGCAAATTATCTAAATAAAAATCTTCATCTTTTGAGACCATAATTAAGTGTTCTGGAGCATATTCATTCACAAATTCCAAAGCGGTTTCTTTATCACAAAATGAAATAAAACGGGAATTCGAAATTGCTTTTTCAGCTATAGTTTTACGGGGTAACTTTTTAATTTGTAAATCAATTTCTTGTTGAACAGCTGAAATTAAATTTGAATCAGTAGTTACTAAAACCACCTGACTATCAACACCATGTTCAGCCTGACTCAATAAATCTGAAGCAATATAAGAAGCATTTGCCGT
>CAYNNB010000004.1:0-57162 GCA_964398425.1 uncultured Flavobacterium sp. | reverse complement strand
CACCATGTTCAGCCTGACTCAATAAATCTGAAGCAATATAAGAAGCATTTGCCGTTTCATCAGCTAAAACTAATAATTCGGACGGACCAGCAGGCATATCAATAGCGATACCAAAATTGGTTGCTATTTGTTTCGCTACTGTTACATATTGATTTCCTGGACCGAATATTTTTGAGACTTGAGGTACCGTTTCTGTTCCAAAAGTCATAGCTGCTATCGCTTGAATACCACCAACCTTGAAAATTTTTGTCACGCCACACAATTGAGCTGTATATAAAATAGCTGGATTGATTTTACCTTCTTTATTAGGAGGAGAACACAATACAATCTCTTTACAACCAGCTAATTTTGCTGGTATAGCTAACATTAAAACGGTTGAAAATAAAGGTGCTGAACCCCCTGGAATGTATAAACCAATTTTTTGAATGGGTCTTTTTTCTTGCCAACAAATTACGCCACTTGTAGTTTCAATCGAAACCTTTTCTGTTTTTTGAGCACGGTGAAATTTTTCAATATTTGACTGAGCTATCTGAATTGCTTCTTTTAATTCAATTGGTACTTGTTCTATTGCTTCTTGAATTTCAGTAGTAGTTACTTCAATTGAATCTAAAATTACACCATCAAAAAAAGAGGTGTACTTATCTACTGCTTTATCTCCTTTTTGTTGAACTTCTTTAAAAATATCCGTAACTGTATTTTGTAAATCAGCTATTGAATCTGTTGGTCTTTTAAGTAATTCAGACCAATCATTTTGACTTGGGTTTTGATAAACTTTCATATTGTATTGTGTTGTTATAATACCATTTTTTCAATTGGACAGATTAATATTCCTTCGGCTCCTGCATTTTTTAATTGATCAATAACTTCCCAAAATTGATCATCATTAATTACAGAATGTACACTACTCCATCCTGCTTCTGCTAAAGGTAATACCGTTGGACTTTTTAATACCGGAAGTATTGAGCTAATTTCTTGAATCTTATTATTAGGTACATTCATTAAAATATACTTTGATTTTCTTGCTTTTAAAACCGATTGAATTCTGAATATTAATTTATCCAAAAGTACTTTCTTTTCTTCCGATAAATTAGGAGATGCCGCTAATACAGCTTCACTTTTCAAGATAACTTTCACTTCTTTTAAATTGTTTTTAAAAAGCGTACTCCCTGTAGAAACAATATCTACGATAGCATCAGACAAACCAATATTTGGGGCAATTTCAACAGAACCCGATATTTGGTGAATCTCCACATTGACATTTTTAGATTTAAAATAATTTAAAACAGTGTTGGGGTATGAAGTAGCAATGCGTTTCCCCTCTAAATCTTCAATTGAATTGTAGTTCACTGTTTTAGGTAAGGCTATCGAAACTTTACATTTTGAAAAACCTAATTTTTCAACAACTTCAATAGTACCTCCTTTTTCAACTAAAAGATTATCCCCAACAATAGCAATATCTGCAACACCGTCAATTAAATATTGAGGAATATCCGAATTACGTAAAAATAAAATCTCTAATGGAAAATTTAAAGCGGTGGCTTTCAATTGGTCATTTCCATTATCAACAGAAATTCCGCAATCTTTTAAAATTTTAAGGCTGTCTTCATTAAGTCGACCCGATTTTTGAATAGCAATTTTTAAGGTGTTCATATTAAATTTAATTTTAAATTTGTTTGAGAAACACCAGACGGGAGGGAGAAATTAACTTAACTAAAAATAAAAAACCCGCCTGATGAACTCAAACGGGTTAGTAGTTATATTTAGATTACAATCATAGCATCACTACCTCGCTTGAGCGTGGAATAAATGATGATGATGTAATTGATTTAAAAACATATTTTCTTTGTTATTTTATTTCGCAAATTTAATTGAATTAGAATTTAAAAAACAAATATTTTTTATAATTATTCATTTTCTTCTTCTACCTGATTGTAAGTGTCTGAATTAGAAAGAGTTGAACCTTTTTCACGAATTTCAGTGTGACGAATTTCTCCTCCAGTTGTTCCTGCATTTTTACTCAAAAATATACAAACTACACCCAAAACTAGAGCTAAATAGGAAATCCATTTTTCAAAAGAAAGCTTTTTTGACTGAGCATATAATCCAACAATTGAAACTAATCCTAAAATATACATAGGAATCATAAATGCCTCTGCTGCTTCTTCATGTTCATGGATAATTTTATGTGTAAAACCTGGTAAATCTTCAACAAAATGTTCCGCTTTATCACCTGTCATCATTGCTAGTTGACCGAAAATAACACAGATAATCAGCATAACATAGGCCGTTGACTTTAAAGTTAAATTCTTTTTAACTACACCAAACAGTAATACTCCCAAACCAAAAAATAAACCAATAATAGGGAAATGGTTTACTAACATGTGGATATGTGCTTCATTCATAAAATAAAATTTATATATTTACCTGATTAATTACTCAAATGTATGAAAAATTCACTTAAACACTACGTTGTTTATAAAAATATTGCTGTATTTTATCTGATTGTAAGTCTATTAACTCGCGTTGTTTTATTATTTCATCCCATAACACAAAGTCATTTTTCATTTATAGATTATCTAAAAATTTTTTCAATTGGAATTTTAAATGACCTATTTGTTTTTATACTTATAGGTTCCTTATTGTGGTTATACTTAATTTTTATTTCTAATACAAAATATAAAAAACCCTACGGATACCTTATTTTAGGGATATTTGTATGTACACTACTCTATATAGCTTCAGGAAAAAGCATTTTAAGTGAATATGGCGGTGTGCTTCCTGAAATAGGATTAGCTTTTATAGGAATTAAAACAATTCTGTTTGCTCTATTATTATTTTTTGAAAAGTATAGAAAAAAAATTCGTTTTGTATTATTTTCTTTTACCATTTTTCTATTTGTTTTATTAATTATTCAAAACGCGGTTAGCGAGTTCTTTTTTTGGAATGAATTTGGGGTACGGTATAATTTTATTGCTGTAGATTATTTGGTGTATACCAATACCGTAATTGGAAATATAATGGAATCCTATCCTGTTGTTCCTTTATTTTCGATAATTGGAATTTTAGCAGTTTTATCTACCTATTTTATTATTCAAAAATCAAAAAAATATTTAGATGAAATTCCGAATATAAAAACAAAAGTTAATATTATTTTAGGACAACTAGTTTTAATTGCATTAGCTTTATTTACCATTCCAAATATTGCAAAAAAAGAAGATTCATCTAATGTTTTTACAAATGAGTTGCAAAGTAACGGGCTTTATAAATTCTATTTGGCATTTATGAATAGTGAATTAGATTTCATGAAGTTTTATGATACAATGCCAGAAAATGAATTGGCCAATTTTGAAAACATAACACATGTCAAATTGAATCAAAATATAGTTCATATTCAACCTACTGAAAAAGAAGTACAAAAAAATGTTGTGTTAATTACAATTGAGAGTATGAGTGCCGAATTTATGAAACACTATGGGAATAATGAAAATATCACACCTTTTTTAGATGAATTAGCAGATAAAAGTTTATTTTTCACTAATTTATATGCTACAGGTAACAGAACCGTTCGTGGTTTAGAAGCAGTAACTTTATGTTTACCTCCAACACCAGGTGAAAGTGTTGTGAAAAGAAAAGATAATAAAAACAAATTCAGTACTGGTAGTATATTTAAAAGTAAAGGTTATCAAATAAAATACTTATATGGTGGAGATGCCTTTTTTGATAACATGCAAGACTTTTATAAGGGTAATGGTTATGATATTGTTGATAAATCCAGTTTAAAACCTAACGAAATTAGTTTTTCAAACATATGGGGAGTTTGTGATGAAGACATGGCTAAAAAAGCTATTAAGGTAATGAACGAAGAACATCAGACTGGAAAATCTTTTTTCAACCATTGGATGACAGTAAGTAATCATAGACCTTTTACTTATCCTGATGGTAAAATTGATATTCCTGCTAATTCAAAATCAAGAAATGGTGGTGTTAAATATACAGATTATGCTTTGAAACAATTTTTTACACTTGCTGAAAAACAACCTTGGTTTAAGAATACTGTTTTCGTCATTGTTGCGGATCACTGTGCATCAAGTTCTGGAAAAGTTGAATTACCATTAGAAAAATATAGAATTCCAGCTATGATTTATGCTCCTGGTTTTATAAAACCTCAAGAATGTAACACACTTATGTCACAAATTGATTTGATGCCAACAACACTTGGTCTATTACATTTTAATTATAAAAGTAAATTTTTTGGACAAGATGTATTTACCCCTCATTATTCTCCGAGAGCTTTCATAGCTACTTATCAAGATTTAGGATATACAAGAGATAATTATTTAACTATTATTTCACCTGTAAAACGAGTAAAACAATTTGTATTGAAACCCAAATCAAATTCTAATTATGAAATTTACTATGATGAAATACCAACAGAAAAAATAAATAATCAATATAAAAAAGAAACAATTGCTATCTATCAGCAGGCGTCAAGTATATTGAAAAAGAAAAAATATCAATCGCTAATAATAAAATAAGTAAAATAATTAAAGTAAACCATTATACTTTCTGATAACCCATTCTGATGCTAAAGAAATAATTAGTAAAATAAGTAATGTTATCCATTCAATTAATGGAGTCGTTTTCACAACTGATTTTTCGATAGGTAAATAAGTTCCTTTTTCAGTTAATCTTATTATAAGTTGTTCTATTTGATTAGGATAAAAAAGCTCCCCTTTATTTTGAAGTGCAAGTTGAGCAAGTTTTTCTTGATCTGGATTTACAAATTGTTTTTCAACATCGAAATCAAGCACTTCAAAACTACCTGAATAAATAGCATTGCTATTGGTTTCTCGAACTTTAAATGCATAACTGCCATGTTCTAAACCATCAAATTTAACAACATAGCCTTGATTGATTTTTGAAAAATTATAATTTTTAGTTTTCTTAGTTCGATTATTTATAAGCTGTATTACTAAATTAGCGTTTTCATCTAATTCATAGTTTTTGTTGAAATATTGAGCAAAAATTTCAATAATCTCTCCAGAATTATAAAAGCTTTCGTGCTCAACAATTAATGCCTTTTTTGAAAAGTCTGTTGAAAGATATTGAATAATTCGATCTATAAATTGATCAAAATTATCAAAAGATTGTGAGCTTAAATGACTCTCCAATCGCCATTTCCAAATATTTTCACCTAAAAAATAGGCTGTTCTATTTGCTCCTTTTTCTGAAAAAGTTAAAATTGGATTATCAAAAGCAACTCCATTAACTTGTGATCTCAACAGTGTATTTAAGCTTGACTTTTCAATAATCTTCCCAAACTTGTGTTGCAAAGGTGGTAAACTACTAAATTGAATATCCTTTTGGGCGAACAAATTAAAAGTTGCCTCATAATTTGCATTGAAATCCTCTTTTTGTTGCGACATTTTAAACTCCAAATCAGATTGAATTAGATTAATAAAATTAAAATCAGTATTTAAACCAGTGATGATAAATGTGTTGATTTTTAAATTTTTATTAGCATCAATAATAGATTTAAAGTTGATATTTGGCTGATATAAAATCAATAAATTAAACTTGTTTAAATTATTGATTTCATTAGGTTTAATTAAAGTTACTTTACGTTGAGCATTAGATTCAATAGCTCTTTTTAACGCACTTATATCTGGATGTGTAATGTCTGCTACAAGTGCAATCTCTTTTCTTTGATCAATTACTTCAATAGCAAAATTTTTAACATTATTATACTTGTTTTTTTCAATCAAAGAAGCGCTTAATGAAGCTTTGTATTTTTGAATACCTACTTTATCAGCTTCTAATAAGACTTGAAAAGATTGAACTTTTGATGTTTTAGTAAATGATATTTTTTGAGAATATACTTTTGTATTACCTTTTTCAATTGTAAAAGACGCATTTAATGGCTTATTCCCATTATATTGAACAAATACTTCTACTGGAAATTTATTCTTCAAAAAAGCATATTTATTAGCATTTACTTGATTGATTTTACAATCAAAATTAGTAGTTGTATCACCCAGAACAACAGGATAAACCTTTGCTGTCTCTTGAAAACTATAAACATAATCATTTCCAATTGTTTGATTTCCATCTGTTAATAAAACAACTGGATAAAATATATTCTTATGAAGTTGTTTTAAATTTTGTGCAGCTACATCAATATTGGATTGCTTACCCTTAAAATCTAAGTTAATACCAGCTTTAAATTCATTATCAAATGCATAATGTTGAATTTCAAACTTCTCATTTAAAACTGAATTCGTTTTCAATTTTTGAGCTAATTCCAAAGCCTTATCATTAGCTTTTAACTCTCTAATTGACGAGGAGTTATCAGAAACAATAGCCAATGGAATTTTATTAATTTCATTTGTTTTGGTCGAAATTACAGGATTTATTACTAAAACTAATAAAAGTAAAACAGAAATAAAACGAAAAAAAGCTAATAACCAATTTATTTTTAATTGGCTATCAGCTTTATATAAATATTGATAAAATGCCACAACAGCAGAAAATACTAATGAAGTAAATAGTAAGAAATAGGTTGTTGCTGTCATACTTTATCTTAATATTTTAAAATTATGTTAACATTCCACCATCAACATTAATAACTTGCCCTGTTACATAAGCACTCATGTTTGATGCTAAAAACACGCATACATTAGCAATATCTTCTGGAGAACCACCTCGTTTTAATGGAATAGATTCTCTCCATCCTTTTACAACATCTTCGTTCAATTTGGCAGTCATTTCAGTTTCAATAAATCCTGGAGCAATGGCATTACAACGAATATTTCTTGAACCTAACTCTAAAGCAATAGATTTAGTAAATCCAATCATTCCAGCTTTTGAAGCTGCGTAGTTTGCTTGACCAGCATTACCTTTAACTCCTACTACACTACTCATATTGATTATTGAACCGGCTCTATTTTTCAACATAATTTTTTGAACCGCTTTAGTCATATTGAAAACCGATTTTAAATTGATATCAATAACTGCATCAAAATCTTCCTCTGACATTCTCATTAATAAATTATCTTTTGTAATACCTGCATTATTGATTAAAATATCAATTGTTCCAAATTCAACTATTACCTCATCAATTAACTTTTGAGCTTCATTAAAATCAGCTGCATTTGATTTGTATCCTTTGGCTTTAATTCCTAAAGCTTTTAATTCATTTTCTAATGCCATTGCAGACTCAGCAGATGAACTGTATGTAAAAGCTACATGCGCTCCATTTTTTGCAAAAACTTCTGCAATTCCTTTTCCGATACCTCTACTAGCACCCGTAATAATTGCTACTTTTCCTTCTAATAATTTCATAATATTTAAATTTAAAAGAAAGCAATACTTGCTTCTTAATTATGGTTTTGTTTGTTTCGTTTAAAATGAAGTCAAATATAGTAATATTTTAAAGTAATTAAAAAGTACGATTAAACCTTTTATATATTTTAGTGTCTTATTGAGAACTAACTTAACAACTATCTTTATGAGGAATTTACAAATTTTATTAGGATTACTCTCTATATTGTCTTTCACTTCATGTAGTGATGATGATAATTATGAAACTATTCCTTCTGATGCTTATCCAAATGTAACAGCTACTTTTGGTTCAAATCTAAATTTAAGTAATTTATATAATTATGCAAATCAAACCGTTCCAAGCTACATTACAAAAGATAACTCCGCAGGAAATACTATTGATAATAAAATAGCTACTCTAGGAAGAGTTTTATTCTATGATAAAAATTTATCTTCTAACAATACTATTTCATGTGCCTCATGTCATAAACAAGCTCTTGCTTTTGGAGATAATTCAGTGGCAAGTACTGGAGTTAATGGAACTACCGGTAGGCATTCCATGCGTTTGGTTAATAGTAGATTTGCAACCGAAACTCGCTTTTTTTGGAACGAGAGAGCAGCAACATTAGAACAGCAAACAACTATGCCAATTAAAGATCATGGTGAAATGGGATTTAGTGGATTAAATGGCGACATGTCTTTTGATGATTTATTAATTAAACTTGGAGCTATTAACTACTATAAAGAATTATTCCAATTTGCCTATGGATCACAAGAAATAACAGAAGCAAAAATTCAAAAAGCTTTAGCTCAATTTGTAAGAAGTATTCAATCATTTGATTCAAAATATGATACAGGAAGAGCGACAGCACCTAATGATGGTGCACCTTTTTCTAATTTTACTCCACAAGAAAATCAAGGAAAAAATTTATTCCTTGCTCCTCCTACATTTAACACAACAGGATCAAGAACTGGTGGGGGCTTAGGTTGTGCAGGATGTCATAGGGCTCCAGAATTTGACATTGACCCAGCATCTAAAAATAATGGAATTATTGGAACAATTTCGGGGACAGGTATTGATATAGGTAATACTAAAGCACCTTCGCTGAGAAACTTAATTAGAACAGATGGTGTCTTAAATGGACAAATGATGCATACTGGAGTTATTACCACATTACAAGCAGCTATTGGTCATTATGGAACTATTAATATTGCTCCTGGCAATACGAATTTAGACCCCAGATTAATGCCAAATGGTTTTGGACAACAGTTAAACTTAACCCAAACTGAAGTAGATGCTGTAATTGCTTTCTTAAAGACATTATCCGGTACAGATGTATACACTAATCCAAAATGGAGTAATCCATTTCCAAATTAAAAAAAAGCTCTTGTAAAATGCACTGCCCCCAAAAAGTTTTAGACACTATTTGGGGGTATTTTTAATTTGACAAGAATACTATGGCTGTTATAGAAAACATAATGGCTAACATTATAACCTTAAGAAATTTGCTTATAAAACTAAAATCACTTTTTTCTTTGGCTTGTATTAATTTGATAACAACAAACAAAATAGGTGTAAAAATAGCAACAAGAAAATATATAATAACATATGTTAAATGAAATATATTGTTGTAAATAAAGTAAATTAAAAAACCTAGTAATCCAGCTAAAGTAAATGAAATTAATAATTTAGTTGGATTAATACCAAAATAGGTAGCAGATGTAGAAATTCCGCAAGCTAGATCTCCTTCATAATTTTCAATTGTTTTTACCATTTCACGAGCAAAATTTATTAAAAAAGCCATTACTGCATATTGCAATAAAAAATGCATCATATTTGTCATTTGATCATTATTAAAACCAAACATGTAGGGGAATATATTAAATAAAATAATGACAATTATACTTGTTGATGCTAAAAAAGCAATAATTGCATTTCCTACTAGAGGAATTTGCTTTAGACCATTTGAATATACATACAATAGGGCTGAACATATTACAAATATAGCAGCCACTGCTGAACGATTCACCTGATTACTCAGATATACCCCTATACCTACTCCAATTATATTTAAAGCAAAATACCAATTAAATGCCATTTTTTCAGAAATAGTTTTTCTAACATAAACTCTATCAGGTTTATTGATATAGTCTACTTCCACATCATAAATATCATTTATTATATAACCAGCAGCTGCGATACAAATAGTTGCAATAATTAATAAAGCATAATTTAAATCACTGAAACCATGAATTAAGCCAGCAAAATTCAAAAAAGTATAACGAACAATGATTTGCATTAAAGCAATCATTACTAAATTTTCAACTCGAATTAATTTTAAAAAATTTTTCATATATGATTGTAACAATGTTAAAAATAGTTAGCTGAAAAATCATCCATCCATGTACCTTGTACTTTCATCACTTGTTCTATAACATCTCGAACGGCTCCTCTACCTCCATTAACATGAGAAATATATTTAGAAATTTCTTTAATTTCAGGAGAAGCATCTTGAGGACATGTAGATAAACCAACTTTTTGCATAACTAAATAATCAGGAATATCATCACCCATATAAAGCACTTGCTCTGGTTTGATTTGATAACCATCACAAAATTCATAAAACTTTTCAACTTTATCGGAAACACCAAGATAAATATCTTTAATTCCTAAATTTTGTAAACGAACGCGAACTCCTTCATTACTCCCCCCTGAAATGATACATATAGGATATCCTTTATCCACAGCTGCTTTCATAGCGTATCCATCTCTAATATTCATTTGACGTAATAATTGTCCATCTTGAGAAACATGTACTGTTCCATCTGTTAAAACACCATCAATATCAAACACAAAAGCTTTGATATCGTTCATTAATTCTTTATAACTTTTTGACATGTTGTATAGATTGAGTCAATAATTGATAAATATTTTTTTGATTTTCCTCTGTTAAAAAAGCTAAATGCTTAGCTACAGTTTCATTGTCTCTTCTAATTGCTGGACCTGTTTGTGCCAATTGTGGTGATAAAATTTCAATTTTTGAAGCAGTCTCTTTTATTAAAGGATGTAAAATAGAAAAAGGAATGTCATTATTTTCACAAATTTCATTTCCGATAACATATAAATGATTAACAAAATTACAAACAAAAACAGCGGCTACATGTAATGCTTTTCGTTGTTCACTAGAAACAGGATGTACTTTTTTTGAAATAGCAAGAGCAACTTTTTGTAAGACTTCAAAATCATCCTTATTTTCTGCTTCAAGACAAATTGGAATTTCAGAGAAATCGATAGCTTTTGTTTTTGAAAATGTTTGCAAGGGATAAAAAACACCTCTTCTATTTTTTGCATCTAAACTTGTTATGGCTGATGTACCAGAGGTATGAACAACTAATTCATTTTTAAAAGGTAATGATTCAGAAACCTCATGAATGGCTAAATCAGTTACACAAATAATATAAATATCTGCTTTATGCAAGTCTTGGTACTCACAAGTTTGTATCTCTTTTGGAAAATCAGGAGTATGATAACGAGAAAAAACTTGAATGACCTCTACTTCATTCGATTTTTTAAACGCCTGAAATAGATGTTTAGCTACATTTCCCGAACCTAATAATACTACTTGAATCATAGAGCGAAGATACACATTTCAAAAGCAAACACAAAATGGATTTTTAATACTTTATTTCATTGCTAACATCAATTTAAATATGTTTAGAATTTATAATTGATAATTTTACGTTTATTAAAAATGCTTAATTTTGACAAAAATATAATGTCTATGAAAATTGTTATTTCTCCTGCTAAATCATTAAATTTTGAAAAAAAGGTTCCTACAGATTCCTTTAGTGAAGCAATCTTCTTAAAAAAAGCTGAAACCATCCAAAAAACGCTAAAAAAGAAAAAACCAAAAGAACTTATGGCTTTAATGGATATTTCTGAAAAATTAGCCGAATTGAATTGGCAAAGAAATCAAAATTGGACATTACCTTTTACTCCTGAAAATGCAAGACAAGCTGTTTATGCATTTGATGGTGATGTTTATACTGGACTAGATGTTTATTCTCTGCCGATAGACAAATTATCTAAGTTGCAAGATAAATTGAGAATTCTTTCTGGATTATATGGTTTACTAAAGCCATTAGATTTAATACAAGCGTATCGATTAGAAATGGGCACTACTATCTCAATAGGAGATAGTAAAAACCTATACGAATTTTGGAAAAAAACACTAACAAATGCACTAAATTCAGAACTTAAACAAGGTGAACTTTTTATAAATTTAGCTAGTAATGAATATTTTAGTGCTATTGATATTAAAACACTTAAAGTTCCAATAATTACACCTGAGTTCAAGGATTATAAAGATGGAAAACTTAAAATTATTTCATTTTTTGCAAAAAAAGCAAGAGGTTCAATGGTACGTTTTATCATTGACAATGATGTTGAAACACTCGAACAGTTAAAACTATTTAATTACGAAGGATATGCTTTTGATGCTAATTTAAGTAGTGAACGAAAATTAGTTTTTACAAGATAAAAGACCTCTTTCAAAAAGCATTGAAAAGAGGTCTTTTCAAATAAAAACCTTATTAATGAACATTTGATAAATCAACTTTGTTTTTGCCCGATTTTACGAACAAGACAATAGGAATACAAGCCAAAAACATGACTCCCAAAAACATGAAAACATCCATATAAGATAGTACGGTTGCTTGTTTAGTTACTGATAAATCAATTATTTTATAAGCCTTATCTAAGGCTTCATTGGCAGGATAGCCTTTAGCTATAAAACCTAATTTTAATTGTTCAATTCGTTGTTGCACGTTTAAACTAGCACCATTCAAGTGACTAATGAGGTCAACTCTATGATTTTGTGACCATCGAGCAATATAAGTGGTAATAATGGCAATGCCAAAGGAACCACCCAATTGTCTCATCATACCTGTAAATGCTGCACCATCACCAATTTCACGTCCTTTTAAACTTGATAGAGACAATGTAGTAATTGGTACAAATAAAAGCCCAAGCCCAATTCCTCTTAAAAGTAAAGGGTTAAACATGTGCTCACTTCCTGTATCAGGAGTCATGATTGAATACATCCAAAACGTAAATCCAAAAAAGATAGAAAATCCGAGTGCAACCATATAAGTTTGTGGGATTCCTTTTTGAATAAGTTTACCAATAATTGGCATCATAATTCCAGTCATAATAGAACTAGGTATTAAGAGTAAACCTGCATCAGTAGCTGTCCAACCCAAAATTGCTTGCGTATAAATAGGAATTACAAAAGTTGAACCATACAATCCAAAACCTAAAATAAAACATAGAATTACTCCAATTTTTAGATTACTATCATTTAATACCCTAAGATTTACAATAGGATATTTATAAACCAATTCTCTCCAAATAAATAATAATAAACCAACAAAAGAAACAACTGATAAGACAACAATTGTCTGGTTTTCGAACCAATCATCTTGTTGACCATGTTCCAAAACAAATTGTAGCGAGCCTATAAAAGCTGTTAGAAAAACAATTCCCCACCAATCCACTTGATTGGCTTTCAATTTTTCTCCATATTTTGGACTTTTAACGTAAGTTAAGGTAAGTAATGTAGCTATGATTCCTATTGGTATGTTGATATAAAAAATATATGGCCAAGAAAAATTATCTACTAAATATCCTCCTAAAGGTGGTCCTAATGTTGGCCCTACTATAACACCCATTCCGTAAATAGCTTGAGCCATTCCTCTCTTTTCAACAGGGTACGATTCGGTTATAATGGTTTGTGCAGTTACTAATAAGGCCCCCCCCCCCATACCTTGAATAAATCTAAACATTACCAACTCCCAAATATTACTTGCATTTCCACATAAAAATGAAGCAACAGTAAATATTACAATAGATACTGCAAAATAGTTTCTTCGACCAAATTGTTGTGATAACCAACTCGTCATTGGAATAATAATTACGTTAGCAATTGCATATGCCGTTATTACCCATGCAACATCTGTTAAGGTGGCACCTAAACTTCCACGCATATCATTCAGTGCTACATTTACAATTGTGGTATCTACAATTTCTAAAAGCGCACAAAGAATTGCCGTAATTGTAATAATTACTCTTCTGTAACCGTATTCAACTAAATTTTCTGTTTCCAAAATGTTTTATTTTATGTGAACATCAACAAATACATTCATTCCTGGTCGTAATAGTTTTACTTTCTCTTTATCATTTGAATTTGATAATTTAATTTTTACTGGTAAACGTTGTACCGTTTTAACAAAATTTCCTGTAGCATTATCAGGAGGTAAAATCGAAAACTTAGAACCCGTTGCTGGTGAAAAAGAAACGATTTCACCTTCAAAAGAATCATCAGGATAAGCATCTACCTCTAAAGTTACTTTTTGCCCTTCACGCATTTTATTTAATTGCGTTTCTTTAAAATTAGCTATTACCCAAGTATCTTGATTATTAACTAAGTAAAATAAAGCTTGACCTGGTTGTACCAATTGCCCAACTTGTATATCAATATTAGATACTTGACCATCTACTGAAGCTGTAATAATAGTATATCCTAAATTTAATTTAGCAGCATCATATGCAGCTTGTGCTCTATTAATATTAGCATTAGCAACATGAGTCTGTTTAGAAGCAACTGTTGTTTTTGATACCACTGCATTTTTCTGATTAGCACTTGCAATTTTCTGTTGTTTCAACATTTCTACTTGTTTTAATGCTTCTTGTTTAGCTGCCCATGCTTGCTCATATTGTTGCTTAGTAATAGACTGATTTTTGTATAAATTAGAATAGCGTTCAAAATCATTAGAAGCTCGCTCTAAACGAACTTTTGCCATTTCTATACTTTCAGTATTTGATTGAATTGTTGCATTTGAAATAGAAATATTTGCAGCAGCAGCATCTACATCTGCTTTAGAAACTTCAAACGAACTCTTAGCAGCTAACAAGGCCGCTTCTGCTTCATTCACTTTTACCAAATAATCCTTATTATCAATTATAAAAAGCGTATCTCCTTTTTTTACGATTTGATTATCTTTCACAAATACATTACTTATATAACCTCCTACTCTAGGGATTATAGGTGTCATATTTTGCTCAATTTGAGCATCATCCGTTTCTTCATGTCCTTGTGCATGATTGAATTTGTAAATACCATATATCAGACCTAATACTACAAAAGAACCTAATATTAATGTGAATTTTTTATTTGTTTTTTTCGTTTCCATAATTTCTTGATTAATTTTTGTTAGTAGATAATAATGTTCCCTGAGCTGCTTGTAAATCCATATATTTCAAAACAATATTTGCTCTCCCATAAGTTTCTGAAATTTGTGCTTGTAATTGTTGGGTTTCTGCTTCTAACAAATCATTTGTATCTGCCAAACCATTATCATATTTATCTTTAATAATTCTGAAATTTTCTGAAGCTTGATTAACTGCTTCTTGATATACTTTGTATTGCTCTTTTGCTAAATTAAAATTAGTTTGGGCTGACTTAACTTCTATTTTGACTTGATCATTTAATTGATTAAGATGTAACTCCAACTCTTCAACTTTACTTTTTGCGACTTTTACTTCTTTATTATTTTTAAACAAAGAAGAAACATCATAAGAAACACCAACACCAAAATTCATGGCATTAGAAACAGTTAATACGTTTTGTAAATCTAAGGCAATATAACCTGACATTAAAGAAATAGCGGGATAGTAATTACTTTTAGCTATTTTTACATTATTCTTTGCTGCTTCAATTTGTGCTGTCATGGCTTTGATATCTTTTCGATTCCATTCATTGAGAGAAGCCTCTATTAAAGCCATTTCTTTATCCTTGATTTCGAAATGTGAATTTTCATCCAACTTTAGTAATAAAGCCAATTGATAACTCAATATTTCTTCGTTAGAAACAGCTTCTTCAAAAGCAACTTTATAATTAGATACCTGTAATTCTGCTTTCAAAAAATCATTCCTTGCTATGATTCCATTGTCCATCATAGCTTTAAAGTCTTTCACTCGTTGAGTAGATCGCTTGATGTTCTCTTGAATCAATTTTTGGCTTTGTTGAGCTTTATATAAATTCAAATATATGGTAATAGCTTCATGTGCTACTTCTTCTTTAGTATAAGCTGCTACATTTTTTTCAGCTTCTAACAAATGTTTAGATAGAGCTACATTATTTTTTATCTTAAACCCTGCAAATAATGGATAAGACAGTGTAGCATTACCTAACATAAGCTGATTGACTTTTGCATTTTGTTGTGACGATCCAGATGCAGAAGTTGTAGAAGATGAATTATTTAATTTCAAATTTACATTGGCAGAAGATAATCTTTGATATTGACCAGAAATTTTTAAATCGGGTAATTGTCTGTTTTTAGCAACTTGAAATTCTAATTCTTTAGTTTTTACTTTAGCATCAGCTACTTGAGCAGCCGTTGTTTGACTCGAAGCTAATTCAATAACTTCTTTGAGTGTTAAAACTTTTCGTTCTTGAGCCTGAGTTAAAATCAGGGAGAACAAAACAAAACATAGGGATAGTTTACTCTTTTTCATTAGTTAATAAAGCAAGAATGGTTCGTTTAATATGACTTAAAAAAGTCGTTTTTATATAATTAATGTAGGCTTCTTCCGTTTTTAATTGAAGATACTCTTTATAAAAATTGCTATTGGTTTCAAAGTGTATGTATGAACCTATAATTAAAGGGGGAATTAATTCGACCAAAACATTTTTGACAAATACTTGTTGGTCTTGTCCTTCTTTTACAATTGAGCGAAGAAATTCAATGTTATGCTCTTTAATTTCATTATACTCTCGACACTCCATTACTCTTTTCTTGATAATTATTTCGGAGTGAATAATATTATAAATGGAGCGATTGGCTTGAATTCGGGTAATATATAACTCAATCACTTTTTCCATCTTTTGGATTGGTGTTATTGATTCCTTGGAAACTTCCTCTATTTTTAAACGCAAACCTTCAATACGATAAAGTAATAAAGCTTCAAGTAATTTATCCTTTGAACCAAAATAATAAGAAATCATAGCCACATTAACTCCTGCTTCTGTTGCAATATCTCGCACAGAGGTTCCATCAAAACCATTTATAGAAAACAATTTTTCTGCTACGTTTAATATTTCAGTCTTTTTTATATTATTAGACTTCATCTTTTAATTTTGTTGCAAATTTAAACAAACGTTTAATTTAAACAAGTGTTTAATACGTTAAAAAAAACAAAAAATAAAAGACTTAGTTGTAAGATCTAATGGAGAAGCCAATTTTTCAACATCCATTTGCCTTGTGGTGTCATAATACTTTCAGGATGAAACTGAACACCTCTGACATTGAATTCAGTATGCTTTAGTGACATAATCTGTTTGTTTTCATCTACAGAAGTAATGATTAAATTATTTGGTAAATTTTCTTGTGAAACGACCCATGAATGATATCTTCCTACTTCGATTGTAGCTGGTAAACCTTCAAAAATAATATCTTGATTTACAACAGAAATTAATGAAGAAACGCCATGAACAACATCTGTTAAGTTTAAAAGTTTAGCCCCATAAACTTCACCTATTGCTTGAAGACCAAGACAAATACCAAGAATATCTTTAGAATTCCCATAATGTTCAATTACCTTTTTAAGCAAACCTGCTTCTTCGGGAATTCCAGGACCAGGAGATAATAAAATTTTATTAAACGGTAATAAGTCATTCAACTCAAACTCATTATTTCTAAAAACTGTTACATCAGCTCCTAAATCTTCTAGATAATGAATCAAATTGTATGTAAAACTATCATAATTATCAATTACAACTACACTTATTGCCATAAAATAAATATTGCTAGCGAACAAAAGTATCTATTTTAGTTCTATTTTCAAATAAACCATAATTCTAATGTTATTAAAATTAAATTTTAGTTCAATATAACTCTTGTTTTTCATAATTTTGACACCTTAAATGCTAGGAATGATAATGGATACAATATTTTCAATAGGTGATGCTGTAATGGTATTAGATGATTCTTTGGAAGGAAAAGTAATTGGCTTTGGTCAACATCAATGCATCAAAATAGAGACTACAGAAGGATTTATTTTAGAATATAAACCTAATGAAATTATAAAAGTTTCAAAAGAAGAAACCCCTATCCAATTCAATAAAAGTGTGGCTCAAGTTTTAGCTGAGAAAGAACCAAGTAAAAAAAATAAAGCACCACTTATAAAGCCTTCAAAAAAAGAGCAAATGATTTTTGAAGTTGATTTACATTTAGAGAAAATAATTTCTGGAAAGCATCAACATATGAGCAATTTTGATAAGTTATCAATTCAATTAGATGAAGCTAAAAAAGCCATTGAATTTGCTATTTCAAAAAGATACCAAAGAGTGGTTCTTATTCATGGTGTTGGTGAAGGAGTTTTAAAATCTGAATTAGAATTTTTATTAAACAGATACGACAATATATCTATTCAAGAAGCTAATTACAACAGGTATGGCTTGGGAGCCATGGAAATTTACATTAAACAAAGTTAAATCATGCAAAAAATATATTTAGACAATGCCGCTACAACCCCACTTCGTACTGAAGTAATAGATGAAATGGTGCGAGTCTTAAAAAACGATTTTGGCAACCCTTCTTCTACACATTCATTTGGCAGAAGTGCTAAGACTATAATTGAAACTTCAAGAAAAACTATTGCAAAGCACTTACATTGCTCTGCTCAGGAAATTATTTTTACGAGTAGCGCTACAGAATCGACGAATTGGATTTTAAGCCAATTAGTAACTAAACTTGGTATAAAACGATTCATCACAAGTAAAATTGAGCATCATGCAACATTATATACTGTTGAACATCTCGCAAAAGTTCACAATTTAGAAATCGCTTATGTTCCTATTTTAAAAAATGGAAATATAGACATTTCAATAGTATCAAAATTACTTGAAGAACCAGTAAAAACTGCTGTTTGTTTAATGCATGTAAACAATGAAATTGGTACAATATTAGACCTGAAAAAAGTGAGTGAATTATGTAGCGTTAAACAAGCCTATTTCTTTTGTGACACTGTTCAATCCATTGGTAAAACTGAAATAGATTTAAGTCAAATTCCAATCGATTTTATCATTGCCAGTGCGCATAAATTTCATGGTCCTAAAGGGATTGGTTTTGTTTACATAAAGAAGAGTATCCTGATAGACCCACTATTTTATGGTGGTGAACAAGAAAAAGGATTACGAGCAAGTACAGAAGCAACACATCAAATTGCTGGATTGGCTAAAGCTTTGGATTTAAGTTATTTAAATTTAGATGAAGAACGAAAATATATTTCTGAGTTAAAGACACAGTGCATTAACTTACTAAAAACTATTTTTCCAACAGTAGTGATAAATGGAGAAAATACTTTTTACAATATTTTAAACGTAAGTTTACCCATTAGTGAAGACAAGGCAGCTATGTTATTATTTCAATTAGATATAAAAGGAATTGCTGTTTCAAGAGGGAGTGCTTGTCAAAGCGGAAGCACAAGACCTTCACATGTTTTAGCAGAATTTTTAAGCGAAGAAGCCTTAAAACATCCTGCACTTCGAATTTCATTTAGTCATTTTAACACTATTGAAGAAATTAAAACTTTAATAGACATTTTAAATCAGATTTAGTCGAGAACAAATTAAATTACTTCTTAAAGTTTACATTGTATAACATAAAAAAAGCTCTCAAATGAGAGCTTTTTTTATAAATCTTTGAAAATAGTATGCATCAAACGTTTCTTATCATTAATACTCTCTTCTAATGATATCATCGTTTCTGTTCTATACACTCCATCAATATCATCAATTTGAAAAATTACTTCTTTTGCATGACTTGTATCTCTAGCTCTTATTTTACAAAAAATATTAAATTTACCAGTAGTAACCGAAGCAACTGTTACAAAAGGAATTTCGTTTATACGTTCTAAAACAAACTTAGTTTGCGAAGTACTTTGCAAAAATATACCCACGTAAGCAATAAAAGAATAACCTAATTTTTCATAATCTAAAGTCAAAGAAGAACCTTGAATAATTCCAGCATCTTCCATTTTTTTTACTCTAACGTGAACAGTTCCGGCAGAAATCAATAGTTTTTTAGCAATATCAGTAAAAGGAATTCGGGTATTATCTATCAACATATCCAAAATTTGATGATCTACTTCATCTAAACGAAACTTACTCATAATAATCTATTTATATATTTAACCAACTAACTTTCCATTAATAAATTCTTTGTTTCCAATATGAAAATTTGCCTTCTCACCTATTTTAGGAAATTTACCATATATAGAATCAAAAAGCTGACCTTTACCATCATAAACTTGATGTCCAAACAATACTGTTTCACTTACAATTTGATAAATAACAGCTTCAAAATCAATTTTATTCTCTCTAAGAAACTCAGAATATTGTACTGCAAAGTTAATATTTTTTTCTACATTATTCTCAAAAATTTTCACATTTTTAAAAATTATATCAACAAAACATTTATTATTTTGAAAAATATTCAAATAATTTTCTAAAACACTAGTAGCTATATCGTTTTCGTTAATAGAGTAAAACGCTGATAACAAAGAAATAAAAACATATTTTCTCACTTCATCTCGCTCATAATCATCTTGAAAATGTCCTGCTTCAAATAAAATTGTAGGAACACCGATACTTGTAAAGTAATCACCTGTACAATTTAAATTGAAGGAATCGTCAAATCTACCTATTTGTCCAGGAATATAGTTTTCTAAATTCTCAAAAATCCCATTGATTACATTAGCTGCTTTAAGTCTGGTCTCATTAAACGTTCTTGTTTCATCAAATGCAGCTGTTAAGAACGACATAGTCGCTGGCTTTTGAGTCTCAATTAAACCAAAAATAGTTCGCTGATCATGCATATTAAAACAATAATCTGGTTGGAACTCATGAACCATTTGCCTTAAAATTAAACTCTCTTTTTGAGTACATTCTAAAGCATCTCTGTTCAAATCTACTTTATTAGCATTTTCTCTTGTATACAACTGAGCACCATCAGGATTAAGCATTGGAATTATGCAGATCATGAATTTTTCTTGAATAAATGAAAAAAAATTAGGTTCCATTTTACAATAATTCAAAAAATCAATCAATCCTTTTGTTGAAGTAGATTCATTACCATGCATTTGAGACCAAATCAGTATCTTAATTTTTCCATAACCAAATGTAATGGATGCAATAGTTTTACCTAACTCAGACTTACCAATCTCTTTTATTGCAAAATCTGAATGAAGTGTCTTCAAAAAAGTCTCAATTTGTTCTAAAATAACATACCTTCCTTTTATTGGATGATATAAAAATTTTGTTGCTAAATGTAAATCATTTTTCATGTTACAAATGTAAATAGAAATAAATTTACAAATGTAAATAGCTATTGAAACTTACTTTTTTACAATTGTAAACATGAAATACACATAACTATTTACAAAATTAAAATTAATTTAAAATAAGTATTTAATAATTTAAAAATCAATTGATTACTACATTTCAAATAAACTTTAACTTCATTCTTTTTTATTCTATATTATTAAATTTACATTTGTAAATCATTGTTGTGATTCTATTTTTATTACATTTGTAAACAACAAGTGTGTTTTTGTAAATTATGATTTTAGAAGATTTTATTAAACGATTAGAACAGCTATTTGACTACTATGGATTATCTGCATCTTCTTTTGCGGACAAAATTCAAGTGCAACGTTCTACAATCTCTCACCTACTTGCGGGTAGAAATAAGCCTAGTTTAGATTTTATTTTAAAAGTTGTGGAATATTTTCCTGAGGTTGATGTACTGTGGCTGTTAAATGGAATTGGAACATTTCCAAAAAATATTTCCTTAGAAAATACTACTGCCCCTATTTTAACAAAACAAGAAAACATAAGAGAGGAAATGGATTTATTTTCTAACGAAAACACTAACAACAAAGTAATTGTAAAAGAAAAAGAAAATCCTCCTGCTAATGATATTAACGAGACAGATTGGCTTCACTCTGAAGATATAGAGCAAATTGTGTTTTTTTATAAAGATGGAACGTTCAAAATATTTAAAAGCAAAAAATAATTACTTTAGAAATAATAAATGATTTTTAGTTTTTTGGGGAATAACTAAACTCTTTCTTTTTCCCTTGTATTCCATCAAACTTACTTTCTAAAAACTTTAAATCTGTTTCAAAATTACCTGAAATATGAAAAGGCTCAGCCACAATGATTTTTTTATTACCCCAATCAAATGCCACTGGTACTATTGGAACATTAGCTTTTTGTGCAATGTAATAAAATCCTGTTTTCCATTGAGTAACTTTTTTTCTAGTTCCTTCAGGAGCAATCGCTAAACGAAAACTTTCTTTCTCTGAAAATATTTTTGCAATTGTGTCTACTTTATTTTCATTTTTTTGTCTATTCAATGGAGTGCCACCCATCCATGAAAAATAATAATTAAATGGAAAGATAAATAATTCTTTTTTACCCACCCAATTAATGTCAATACCTAACACTCCTCTTGTCATAACTCCAATAAAGAAATCAAACCAACTGGTATGAGGAACCACAATAAAAATACATTTCTTTAATTTTTTATCGAATGTTCCTTCTTGTTTCCAACCTAATAAGGTAAAGAATATAAATTGATATATTTTTTGTCGCATTTTCTATTTTATAAGTTGGCAAATTTAATTTATATTTACCTAGTTTCTTTGATTATGTTAAAAAAAATACTGAGTTACCTCTATCCTATTACCGTTTATTCTGAAAAATCTGAAATAAGTGGTAAATTAAAAGTTTTGCTATACAATGGCTCGTACTTATTAGACACCTTAAACACAAATTACTCTTATGGAAGTTTAGAAAAAGTACTCAAAAAAGGATTAGATTTTATAGGTGAAAACACCATTCAAAAAAAGAAATCTGTTCTAATTTTAGGAGTTGCAGGAGGTAGTGTTGTAAAAACATTAGTTAATGATTTCAACTTCACTAGCCCAATCAAAGGTGTTGAACTAGATGCAAATATAATTCGGTTAGCTAATAAATATTTTGAGTTAAATAAAATTCCAAATTTTAAATGTATTATTGATGATGCACAACATTTTATCGCTAATTCAAAAGAAGATTTTGACCTAATTATTATAGATATTTTTACTGATATGAACATGCCAAGCTTTTTATTTGACAATGAATTTATAAACAACTACAAAAGTAGACTTACTCCAAAAGGACATATTATTTTTAACATGATGTGGAGTGGATCTGATAAAAGGGATAAAGTGGCAAATTTTATTAAAAATTTCGAAACAAATAACTATCAAATACATCACTTTAAATCAGTTGAAAGATATAATGATTTATTTGTTATTCAATCTTTAGGTTAATTTTAAAATCGTATCTTTATTAGTAAAAATACAATATGAAATCTTTTTTTAGAAAACTATTATTAGGTAAAATTTCAATTAGAGACCGCAAGCCTGCTAAAATTACTCCTATTCAAAAGAGGTTACTAAATATTCGATCAATATGGAATAACGATCATCAGGATGATAATGGAATTGAAAAATTATTTCGCTTATTTTTAGCTCTTTCACAATTATTGTTTCCTGGTGTCTATATTAAACAAATGGCTAATAAATATGGACGAGAATATCAAGATTTGGCAATGGACGGCTATATTTTATTTAAATTGAGCTTACCTTATTTAATTTTAATTAATGGATGGCAAAGCAAGATTATTTTAATTGCCATTATGATTTATTTTTTAATTGAAACTGCCTTGTATATTCCTATGTTAATTTTTGCATCTGATATGTTATCTAGACCTCGTTCTTATAAACGTTCAATGCTTCTTTTATTTTTAAACTATATTGAAATTGTTTCAGCTTTTGCTGTTTTATATACACTTGGAGATAACATGAACCATCCTTTTACACATTGGTTTGATGCGGTTTACTTTAGTGTAATTACCTCTAATTCATTAGGATATGGAGATTATCATCCTGTCAGTCTATTTGGAAAAGTATTAGCAAGTATTCAAACTATGTTTTTTCTGTCGTTTTTAGTACTTTTTATTAATTTCTTTTCAAATAATGTAAAAGCAAAAGGGTATTTTGATCATGAAAATAATGATTAATGTAAAGGACGTTTTTTAATCATACCGCCTTTAGTGTCTTTTACACTATTCATTACAATAAAAGCATCGGGTTCAATTTTTTCAATTTCTGTGTTCAATCGGTTCAATTCTAATCGTGTAACTACTGTATATAGAATATCTGTTTCCTTGGTTTCTCCACGCTTACCGTAGCCTTTTTTTCCACTATACACTGTTACACCGCGACCCATTTTTTCAATAATCATTTGTCTGATTTCTTCACTATTTGAGGAAATTATAGTAACTCCAATATATTCATCAATACCCTCAACAATAAAATCTAAGGTTTTCGAAGCAGATAAATATGTAATCATGGAATAAAGTGCTACTTCAATGCCTAAAAAATAAGCAGCTGTACTGAAAATGATTACGTTAATAACAATTATAACATCACCTATGGTAGTCCCAAATTTTCGACTTAAATAAATGGCTAACACCTCGGTTCCATCAATTACGGCTCCTCCTCTAACCGCAAAACCAATTCCTGCACCCAAGAAAAAACCGCCAAAAATAGCCACTAATAAATTGTCGTTAGTAACATTAGGGAAAGAAACAGTAGCTAAAACTAAGGATAAACCTGTAATGGCAATTGCCGTTTTTATGGCAAATTTTCTACTAACCACTTTGTAGCCTAATAATACAAAAGGAATATTTACTACAACAATTAAAAGGGGTAAAGGAATTTTAGTAATTGCAGAAATTAATAATGAAATACCTGTGGCTCCTCCATCAATAAAATCATTGGTTAACAAAAATCCTTTAAATCCAAATGCAGCAGAAAAAATTCCGAGCGTGATTAAGAAAAAATCTTTTCCTGCTCGTTTTATTAAAATTAATAATATTCGATAGGCTTTGGCTAACTGGTAATCAGAAAAATGTTTTGTTTTTTGATTAACCTTTTTTTTGTCTCTTAAAATAGTTTGGGCTAATACTTCTTTTAAAAATGCTCTCATATACTTCATTGATTTTGGCTTGGTTTACAATATACAAAATCAAGTGCAAAATGAAAAACAATTTAATAGATTAACGTCGATTTAACTCTTTTAAAAGTTGTCTTGCTTTTTCTAAATCTTCAGGAGTATCGATACCTATACTTCCGTGTGTGGTTTCGATCATTTTAATGCGCTTGCCATATTCTAAATAGCGAAGTTGTTCTAATTTTTCAGAAGCTTCTAATGATAACATGGGCCATTGATAAAAATCCAATAAGGCTTCTTTTCTAAAGGCATAAATACCAATATGCTTCATGTAGCGTACTCCCACATTTTTTTCCCTTGGATAAGGAATAACAGAACGGGAAAAGTATAGAGCAAAATTATGCTGATCTACAACTACTTTAACATTGTTTGGATTATTAATTTCATCTTCTTCTGTAATTTCAAACATTAAAGAAGCTAAATCTATTTTTTTATCTTTATCTTGTTTAAAGGCTTCAATTATTTGCTCTAAGGGTTTAGCATCAATAAAGGGTTCATCGCCTTGAACATTAATCACAATATCTACATCTAAATGTTCTACTGCTTCGGCAATACGATCACTACCACTTTCATGTTCCTTTTTACTCATAATAGCATTACCACCATTGGAAACAATATTGTCATAAATTATATAAGAATCTGTTACAACAAAAACATCATCAAATAAACCTGAAGCTGTTGCTGCTTCATAAGTTTTTAAAATAACTGTTTTGCCACCTAAGTCTTGCATTAATTTAGCAGGAAAACGAGTGGAAGCATATCGGGCAGGAATAACAGCAATGATTTTCATGATAAAAGGTTTTGCAGACAAATTTAAGTGAAAAAAAGCAATAATATCAATGAAAAAAAAGACGAATAAGGCACATTTACGATCAAAATGTGCTCTTATTCGCCTTTTAACTGGAGATTATTCTATATTAATCATTACTTCATATGAACCTGTTGCGGTTGTTGATGGATTGTGAACAATTAATTGTGCTTCCTCGCCTTCAGCTAAATCAGCATTGAGCCATGACATACTTTGTGTTACAATAGCACCTCCGCCTAAATCAATAATATTACCAGCAAAGGCAGCAGAATCAAGAGGAGTATTTAGTGGCACAATATCAAAAAGTAGTGGCACTACTCCTTTGTTTTCAAAACTTATAAAAGTAGTTGCCTGCTGCATTAATGTGTGAATAACCTGAAATGCATTTGGTGCTAATGACCCCGTGAAGACTTGTTTTTTTGGTGCATTACTAGTAGAAAAAAACGTATAAATACTTCTTCTTGCCGGACTCTCTTCAAAAATAACTTGGGCTATATTATTAATTTCAATTAAATTCATATAACAAGCATTAAGAATTTTAATGCGTTCCTCTGAAAGGGTTTTTCTAGTATTTACAAACGTTTCTTGTTGCACGTTTTTTTCTAACAATTCTGTTCTTATGGCCTCAACTTCATCAAGAAAACTAAGAGGCATACCTCCTTTTAGGGGGTCTTTTAATTGACCTTGATGACGAAGTAAGGCATTGTGTAGCGTTTCTAAAAACACAATCATTTTGGGCTGATTTTGTCTTGCTTCTAAATAGCCTGTTGAAAATTCTTGTATGACTATGGGTTGCGATGCAGCAAAAGTGAGCTCGGCATACATTTTTGCTTTTCTATAAAGTAAACGAGCCTGCTCCATGGCACTTAGAACATTTTCGGTTTTTACTACCTGTTGCGATAGCAATTCATTATCAGTAACTACTTGCTCGGCAGCTTCAATTTTAGCTAAAAAATCTGCTACATAGGACTGATTAAATCTACTTGAAAAATCAGTAAACGAAGGCAAATCGGTTACTAATTGCTGGTGAATAATCCTTGCTAATTCTGTCATTTGAGCATCAGGACCATTGTAATTTCTTACTGTTGTCATAAATTAAAAATTAAAATTAGTAAGACAATTTAATCAAAAAAATAATATAATATAAATAAAATGAGTTTTTTAATTAAAATTAACAAAGTAAATAGCTAATTATAACTTATTAGTTGTTAAAAATATGCACAACGTGTTTTAAAACAAACAAGCAAGCCTTCTAACTTTTTGCACACCGATTATAAGACTCTTCACACCGTTTATAAGATACTTCACACTAGTTATAAGTTCTTTCACACCGCTTATAAGTTTCTTCACACTGGTTATAAGACACTTCACACTACTTATAAGCTCTTTCACACTGCTGTGAAACCTCTTATAAACGGTGTGAAATAATAAAACAATGGTAAGAAAATATAAAACAATAGTGTGACACTTTAAAACAATAGTGTGAAAGGTTAAAACGGAAATATAAATTACTTTCTTGTTGAATGAAAAGAGGAAATTGTTTTGTTTTATTCGAAAAACTCGTCTTTAAAACCAATTAAATATAATTTTTCTTTAGCACGAGTAATGGCTGTGTATAACCATCTAATATATTCTACATCAACACCATCAGGCAAATAAGGTTGTTCTACAAAAACGGTTTGCCATTGTCCGCCTTGCGATTTATGACAAGTAATGGCATAAGAAAATTTAACCTGAAGGGCATTAAAATAAGGGTTAGCTTTTACTTTTTGTAATTTTTTATATTGGTACTTTTCATCAGCATAGTCTAGTAAAACTTCTTGATACAAACGGTTTGATTCCTCATAAGTTAACGAAGGCGATTCACTTGTAATGGTGTCTAATAATAAAACCGTATCAAAAGATTCTTGGTTAGGATAATCAATCATTTGAACGGTCACTTCTGCAAAACGAAACCCATAGAGTTCTTTTATTTTTTGTATTGCCAATATTTCAATAATATCGCCATTGGCAATGAAACCTGCTTCTGATTTTTCGGTTAACCAAAAGTAATTATTTTTCACTACCATTAATAAATCACCTGCTGATAATTCGCTCTCTTTTCCTAAAATTTTAGCTCTAATTTGTTGATTATATTGGTTGGCTCTTTTATTAGAACGAACAATAAACGCCGTGTCTTCTACACTATAATTGTAATATGCCTGATGAATAGCATCTTCAATTTCATACCCGTCTTGCAAACGAATAATGTCTTTAAAACGACCCAATTTAAACTCAAAACCAGGAATAAACTGCTTTTTTAGCAAGGCACGCAAGGCAGTAGCATTGTATAAAATTCCTGATTTTTCAGATTGTCTCATCACCTCATCTAGTTCAATATGATGCACTTCTTTTTGATAGTTGATGGCCAAAGAATCTATCTCAAGAGCTGGGCTCACTACAGAATTTACTGGAGGCAACTGAGCTGTATCGCCCACTAAAATGATGCGGCAATTGTGACCAGCATACACATAGAACAACAAATCGTCTAATAATGAACCGTTTTCATACCGACTCATTTCATTTTGAGCATCTGAAATCATAGATGCTTCATCTACAATAAAAACCGTGTCCTTAAATTTATTGGCTTGCATAACAAACCCCATTCCCCCATTTTTATTTTTTTTTGGAAAATAGATTCGTTTATGAATGGTAAAAGCTTGTTTTTCAGCATAACCCGCCATGACTTTTGCTGCCCTTCCTGTGGGTGCTAATAAAATTGCTTTTTGCCCAATTAGATGTAAATAATTTACTAAAACCGAAATCAAGGTTGTTTTTCCTGTTCCTGCATATCCTTTTAACACAAAAACAGCATCATCACCAGAAAGTATTAAATATTCTGTAACTTTTTGAAAGAAAATTTGTTGTTGAAGCGTAGGTTCAAAAGGAAATTGCTCAATAAGGGTTTTATAAAATTGGGAAGGCGTCATGTTTAGATTTTGGTATGTAAATAATACAAGTAATTAACGTAAAAGTAATTTTTGGTTTTCCCTTACTGCAAACTACACGATTTTTCACAAATTTATGTAAATTTGCTCAATAAACCTATTTCATGGAATTAGACATTACACAGAAATCATACAAAAAATTAAGTTTTGAAGTAGCTCCATCAGGGGTTTCGTTTTGTGTACTTGATTTAATTTCGCAACGTATTTTGCATTATAAGCATTATGATATTGATCCAAATAATGTGTTAGAAGAAGCCTTATGGAAAGTATTTATTGAAAACCCTATTTTAGCAGAGCGGTATGATGAGATTGTTGTATTACACAATTCAAACTTAAATACTTTTGTTCCAACTTCTTTATTTGACCCTAACCACTTAGGAAGTTACATTCAATATGACAGTAAAGTATTTGAAACGGATTATTTTGCTTATGATTATTTAGATACCTATGAGTTGAATAATATTTTTATTCCTTACACCCCAATTAATAATTATCTGCTAGATCATTACGATACATTTGATTATAAAAATTGCAACTCTATTTTTGTTAAAAAAGCATTAGATTATTCAAAAAACAAAGATTTTAAACAAGTTTGGGTACATTTTCAAAAAGATCGATTTGAAATTGTTGTTACCAAAAATCAACAACTACTGCTTTTTAATACCTTTTTATATAAAACAATAGAAGATTTTATCTACTATTTATTATTTACCTATGAGCAGTTGCAATTAAATCCGGAGGTAGTTCCTGTTCAATTTATAGGAGCCATTTCAGAAGAGCATGATTGTTTTAAGCTAGCCTATCGCTACATAAGAAATTGTTCTATTCTTGATGTTAGTACTTTACAACACACATTACAAGTTGACAAAGAAGCACTTTTACGCCATTTTATATTATTTCATTCATGAGAATTATTTCTGGAAAATACAAAGGCAAACGCCTACAAGCACCAAAAAACCTACCTGTTCGTCCTACAACAGACATGGCTAAAGAAGCATTGTTTAATATTCTTAATAACCATTTTAACTTTCAGGATTTAAAAATTTTAGATTTATTTGCTGGAACTGGAAACATTAGTTATGAATTTGCTTCAAGAGGTGCAGCCCCTATTTTGTGCATTGATGCTGATTTTGGTTGTATAAATTACATTAAGAAAATAGCAAATGAATTAGATTTTGACATTACTACCATTAAAAGCGATGTTTTTAAGTTTTTAGAAAAAAACAATAGTTCATATGATCTTATTTTTGCTGACCCACCCTATCATTTAGACCAAAAAGACTTTGAAAAAATAGTGCATTTAGTGTTTGAAAGAAACTTACTAGAAGACATTGGAATGTTGATTATTGAACATTCAAAAGATACAAAACTAGAACATTTAGATCATTTTGCCTTTTCTAGGAGTTATGGTGGAACCACTTTTTCATTTTTTGAATTAGAAGGTGCAGATGAGGAAGAAGACGATTATGATGAAGATGATTGGGACGATGATGAATTAGAAGATGACACTGAATAAATAATGAAATAGCCTCAAAAATGAGGCTATTTTTATATCATTTGGTAGTACATAGCTTTAACAATACCATCAGATAAACCAATTTTTGGCACATAAATATTTTTAGCACCACTCCAGCGCATGGCTCTCAGATAAATAGTAAGTGCAGGAATAATTACATCTGCACGGTCAGTATTTAAACCTAACTCAGCAATTCTCTGTTCATAAGTCAGTGAGTTTAAATAATCAAATTGATTTTTCAAATACTTATAAGAAAGAGGCTTTTCTTGTGCTTTTCCAGATAATTTAAATGTTTTATTAATATTACCCCCAGAACCAATTAAAATAATATTTTCAATTCCTTCAGTATTTGTTTTAATCCACTTTTCAATTTCTTGCCAAACCACTTCATTAACCATATTATTTAATAAACGAACCGTTCCATTTTTAAATGACTTAGAAACCACCATTTTGCCATTTGAAAATAAAGAAAACTCAGTACTCCCCCCACCAACATCAACATATAAATAGTTTTCATTGGTTTTGATAAACTGATGTAAATCGGATGAAGCTATAATTGCGGCTTCTTTTTTACCATCAATAATATCAATTTTAATATCTGCTTTTTTCTTAATGATTTCGGCAACTTCTTTACCATTATAAGCTTCTCGCATAGCAGAAGTAGCACAAGCCATATATTTTTCTACCTTGTAAACCTTCATTAACAATTTAAAAGCTTTCATTGCATCGACCATTCGTTCAATGTTTTCATCTGAAATTTCTCCAACTGTGAAGGCATCTTGTCCTAAACGAATAGGAACTCGAATTAAAGCACTTTTATTAAATTGAGCTTCTTTATCTTTTTGTTCTACAATATTAGTAATTAACAGCCTCATAGCATTGGAACCGATATCAATGGCTGCATATTTTTTAATTTGAATCATGAAAATTATATTGTTTCTGAAATTACATCAATTTTATTTTGGTAATATTTATACATTTCTTGTTGAGCTCTAAAGATTTTCTCTTCACCTCTTTTTCTGTATTTGTTTTCGAAATGTTGTGAATGTAAACGTGCTTTCACATTAGCTTTCCAGTTAATTTCAAAGGAATCTATTAAATTTTGCTTGATATCATTGTCATATATAGGACAAGTTACTTCCACCCGAGCATCAATATTTCGGGTCATAAAATCGGCTGAAGAGATAAAAACTTCAGGTTCACCCGCATTTGCAAAAATGTAGATTCTAGAATGTTCTAAATAATGATCAACTATACTAATTGCTTCTATATTTTCACTTATCCCGACAACTTCAGGAATTAAACAGCAAATCCCTCTAATAACCAATTGCACTTTAACTCCTGCCTGACTAGCTTCATATAATTTATCAATCATTTTATAATCAGACAAACTATTCATTTTTAATTTAATAAAAGCTTGTTTACCTTCTTTAGCATTTTTTATTTCCCTTTCAATAAGTTTTACAAATCGGCTTCTAGTATAATGCGGAGAAACAATTAAATGTTTATAGCGATGAACCCTATAATTAACTTCAAAGAAATCAAATACTTTAGAAGCATCCTTTAAAATTCTATTGTCACTAGTAAACAAAGTTACATCTGTATAAACACGAGCCGAATTTTCATTAAAATTACCGGTAGAAATAAAGCCATATCGTTTAACAGAATCATTCTCTAAGCGTTCAACTACACATAGTTTACTGTGCACTTTTAATCCTTTAACACCAAAAATTAAATGAATCCCTTCTTCTTGCATTTGTTGTGCATAAGAAATATTACTAGCTTCATCAAACCGAGCTTGTAATTCAATTTGAACTACTACTTTTTTACCATTTTTTGCAGCATTAATTAAAGAACTTACAATTTGAGAATTGCTAGCTAAGCGATACAAAGTAATACTAATTGATTGTACATGAGGATCTAAAGCAGCCTCTCTTAAAAACCGAATGACATAAGAAAAAGATTGATAGGGCGTATGCAATAAATAATCTTTTTCGCTGATACTTTTCAGCATACTTCCTTCTAGACTTAACCCTGGAATTGTAAGAGGCACATTTTGTTTTTGCAATAAATCATAACGTCCTAAATTAGGAAAATCCATGTAATCCCTTCTATTGTGATATCTACCACCAGGAATAATAGAATCTGTACTATCAATCTTCATTCGATTTAAGAAAAACTCTAAGGTGTCTTTTTCAATGGATTGATCATATACAAAACGAACTGGCTCACCTACTCTTCTTTCCTTAACACTATCAGAAATTTTTTCTATAAAACTTTTACTTAAATCACTGTCAAATTCTAGCTGAGCATCACGTGTTATTTTAATCATGTGAGCCGCTATACTCTCATACTCAAAAATATTGAAAATACTATGTAAATTATAACGAATGACATCATCGAGCAAAATAATATATTGCTTTTCATTAGAAGAAGGTAAAACCACAAAACGATTGATTGTTTTAGGAATTTCTACAATAGCATATCTCACTTCTTTAGCTGATAAAAACTTAGAAATAATGTTACTAGATGTTGGTTTCATTACCAGTTTGACCGCTAAGTAACCCGAAGTATCTTTAATCAAAGGAAACTCATTCAAATCATTGAGCATGATTGTTACAAGAGCTGGACTAACTTTTTGATGAAAAAATTCTTTAATAAAAGTTTTTTGTTCTTTATTAATCTGTTTTTCATTGATAATAAAAATACCTTCTTTTTCTAATTTTTTTTCAATGTCATTTAAAATTCGTAAACTTTCAGATTGTTGCTCTATAACAATTTCAGTAATATCTTTTAATAACTGTTGTGCGGTTATATAACCTAAAATATGTTTAGTTTCTGCTCCTTCATGACTCATTCTACGAATAGCAGCATATCGAACACGGAAAAATTCATCTAAATTATTTGAAAAAATACCTAAAAATCGCAATCGATCTAACAAAGGTACGCTTTGATCTGCTGCTTCTTGTAAAACTCTAGCGTTAAAAGCTAACCAACTTTTTTCTCTATCAATGTATGTATTCATCTTTATTATAGGCTCTTATTTGTTTAGGGAAAAACAGCTTTTGAGTGATTCCTTTGTTTATATCTTTCCAATGTTCATTTAAAAAATCAATTTGAACAACACCAGAAGTTGGAACATTTTCAATAGGCTTATCTCCAAACATATTTACAAATTTAGTAATAGCATCATTATGACCAAAAAGAATTAAATTTTGATAGCAGTCTTCACATGATCTAATAATACGGGTCAATTCCTTAACATCAAAGGTATATAAATCCTCTCTAAAGGTAATGCTTTCCATTGGAAATACTAAATTTTGAGCAAAAATATAAGACGTTTCCTTTGCTCTTCTTGCAACACTGCTCCAAACAATAAATTTTGGCGGTAAAAAAGCACTAATATGATTTGAAATTAGCAAAGCATCTTGTATCCCTCGCTGTGCTATTGGTCTATCTATGTCACTCAAAGGAAAATCCCAACTTGACTTGGCATGACGAATTAATATTACACTTTTCATGAATGAAGAATTAAAAGTTATTTTTAAATTTCTTAAATTTATGAAATAATTCATTGTATTGGAATAGTAACTGTAAAAAAACAAGAATTACTAGTAAAATATTTTAACATCATTTTTTTACAAAAAAATCTAAATTATAGGTTAAAATTAGCAATAGATACTTATTTTTAACTTTTAAAGATAAATTCCCCTTGAAAGGCAATTTTTTAGATTTAAAATGTCTTTATGAAAAAACTAATCGTTTTACTATGTTCCCTTTTAATTACATTGAGCTATGCTCAACAGGATAGCCAATTCTCCCAATATATGTATAATACAATAAATATAAATCCAGCATATGCAGGAACTAGGGGAAGTTTTAATGCTTTTGTATTGCATAGAAACCAATGGGTTGGTTTAAATGGAGCCCCAATTACCAATGCCGCTTCAATCAATACAAATTTTGAAGAAAGTAGATTAGGATTAGGTTTATCATTTATTAATGATCAAATTGGAGCTACACAAGAAAATCAAATTTCTGCTGATTTGGCTTATATCATTCCTTTAAATGGAAGTTATAAAGTATCCTTTGGAGTAAAAGGAACAGCGAATTTATATAATTTAGATGCATCAAAATTAAACATCTATCAAGAAAATGATCCAGAATTTCAAGGTTTAAATGGAAAGTTGTCTCCTAATATTGGAACTGGCGTTTATTTATATTCGGATAAGTTTTACACAGGATTATCAGCTCCAAATTTATTGAAAACTGTTTATTTTAATAACAATGAAATCTCTATTAATAAAAAATCTACACATTACTATCTAACAGCAGGTTATGTATTTGATATTAATCCGTTTATCAAATTTAAGCCTTCATTTATTTCTAAAATTACAAGTGGCACACCATTTCAATTAGATATAAATACTAATTTTATGTTTAATGAAAAATTTGTTTTAGGTGGTTCTTATCGATTAGGTTCTGCAGTTAGTGCTTTAGCTGGATTTCAAATAACAAGTAATTGGTTTTTGGGCTATGGATATGATTTAGAAACAACCAGATTATCCAATTATAACTCAGGTTCTCATGAATTATTTTTGAGATATGAAATTTTCAAAAATAGTCGAATTTCAACTCCTCGCTTTTTCTAAAATTTATCTTTATGAAAAAAGTTTTTTTATTTTTAATAATTGGAACAAATTGGATACAAGCCCAGCAGATTAAATTGTCAGAGGCTAATAAAAATTACGATAATTATGCCTATATCAAAGCTATCGATATTTATGAAAAAGTAGTAAAAAAAGGCTATAAATCAGCGGAACTATTTGAAAAATTAGCCAATTCATACTATTTAAACGGAGAGTACAAAAAAGCAGCTGAATATTTTGAATCTCTATTTTCAATAGGAAAACCTTCTAATAATGAAGCCTATTTTAAATACTCGCATTGTCTAAAAACACTAAATAAATATAGAGAAGCAGATGAAATGATGAGTCTCTACATTAATGTAATAAGTAAGCGTTCAGAAAAAGACAAATTGAAAAACTATTTAAATGAAATTAAAGAAAATTCAAAAAACTATATTATTAAACCTACCACTATAAGTACCCATTTTTCTGATTACAGTCCTGTTTACTACAATAATTGCATTTATTTTACCTCTGCTATGGATTCAGCCTCTGTAGTTCGATTAAACCATGATTGGACAGGACAAAATTATACCGACATTTACATTGCTAAAATAAATAAAGACACTTCATTAACATATGTAGGTAATTTTTCAAAAAAAATAAATACTAAATATAATGAATCATCAGCTATTTTTACCAAAGATGGAAAAACAATATACTTTACTAGAAATAATTTTTTAAATGGTAAAAAAGGTAAGAGTTCAAACAAGAGTACTTTTGTTAAAATTTACAAAGCAACATTACAAGATGGCGAATGGCAAAATATTACTGAACTACCTTTCAACACGAATGAAGCTAGTTTTGCGCATCCAACGTTATCTCCTGATGAAAAAACACTCTATTTTGCCTCTGACATGAATGGAACTCATGGTCATTCCGATATTTATAGTGTTACAATTAATACAGACGGTAGTTTAGGCACACCAGTCAATCTAGGTAAAACTATCAACACAAATGGTCGAGAATCATTTCCAAGTATAGATTCAAATGGAAATTTATATTTTGCTTCAGATGGACATCTAGGTTTAGGAGGTTTAGATTTATTTGTAGCCAAAATCAAGCCTGATGGAAGTTTTGAAAAGCCTATAAACTTAGGTGATAAAATGAATACACCTTTTGATGATTTTGGAATTACATTTATAGATTTGTCTACAGGTTTTTTTTCCTCTAATCGTGAAGGGGGAAAAGGTTCTGATGATATTTATTTTTTTAAAGAAATAATGTGTACTAAAAAGATATCAGGAATACTGTATGATTCAACAACTAATGAACCACTTAATTCAACAGAAATAAGTTTGTTAGATAATAATAGAAATGAGTTTACAAAAATAACTACAGATGAAAATGGTTTTTATGAGTTTTCTATTGATTGTAATAATTTATATTTTTTAAAAATTCAGAAAAAAGATTTTGAAAGTGTTGAAATTGAACTAGATTCAAAAGTAGAAAAGGAACAATTTAATTTGTTTCTCAATAAAGAAAAAATTCCTTTAGAAGTAGGTACAGATTTAGGCAAAATTTTTAATATTAGTAACATACGATTTGATTTAAATAAATGGAATATTCGACCTGAAGCCGAAATACAAATACAAAAAATCATTGAAGTCTTGAAACAATATCCAAAGATGACTATAGACATTCGATCTCATACAGATAGTAGACAAACTCATCAATACAATGAAATATTATCCCAAAAAAGAGCTCAATCAACCTTAGAATATATGGTTCGAAACGGGATAAATAAAGAGCGCTTAACCGCCAAAGGATATGGAGAAACCCAATTACTCAATAATTGTGTTGACGGTGTAAAATGCTCAGAAGAAGAACATCAACAAAACCGACGTAGTGAATTTATTATTACAAAAGTAGAGTAAAACTTATAAAAAAGTCCCGATTAGCATCGGGACTTTTAATAATTAACCCAGCCAACCATCACGATCTAAACTTCTATATTGAATAGCTTCAGCAATATGTTGAGGTTGAATATCCAAACTTGAATCTAAATCAGCTATTGTTCTAGCTACCTTCAAAATCCGATCATAAGCTCTAGCAGACAAATTAAGTCGTTCCATAGCTGTTTTTAATAAACATAAGGAAGTATCATCTAAAACACAATATTCTCTAATTAATTTACTACTCATTTGTGCATTGTAATGAATATGTTCATATTTCAAAAAACGTTGAGTCTGGATAGCTCTGGCTTGTATAACACGATTACGAATATCTACACTACTTTCCGCCTTTCGAGTATCGGATAATTTTTCAAAAGGGACAGGGGTTACTTCAATATGTATATCAATTCTATCTAATAATGGACCAGAAATCTTGCTCAAATAACGTTGCATTTCCGCTGGAGAAGTGGTAATAGGCGCATCTGGATCATTAAAATACCCACCTGGACTTGGATTCATACTGGCCACTAACATAAATGAAGAAGGATAAGTAATTGTAAATTTTGCTCGTGAAATAGTTACTTCTCTATCCTCTAGAGGTTGACGCATAACTTCTAATACCTCTCTTTTAAATTCTGGTAATTCATCTAAAAAAAGGACACCATTATGAGCTAGAGATATTTCTCCAGGTTGTGGATAACTTCCTCCTCCTACTAATGAAACAGATGAAGCAGTGTGATGAGGAGAACGAAATGGACGTTGTGTTAACAAACCTGCCTCTTTAATTTTACCTGCAACTGAATGTATTTTTGTAGTTTCTAATGCCTCTTGCATAGACATTGGTGGCAAAATACTTGGTAGACGCTTAGCTAACATTGTTTTTCCTGACCCTGGAGGTCCGATTAGAATAATGTTATGACCACCTGAAGCCGCAATTTCCATACATCTTTTAATAGAATCTTGTCCTTTGACATCTGCAAAATCAAACTCAGGAAAATCCAATGTTTTGCTAAATTCTTCTCTAGAATCAATAATGGTTGGGATTAAACTTCCAATACCTTCAAAAAAATCAATAACTTGAGTTACATTTTCAGCACCATATACATCTATACCATCAACTATAGCCGCTTCTTTTACGTTTTGAAAAGGTAGAATAATGCCTTTAAATCCTTCTTCTTTAGCCTTAATTGCAATGGACAAAGCTCCTTTAATGGGTTGCAAACCTCCATCCAAAGAAAGTTCTCCCATAATAATATAATTTCCTATTTCCTCAGTTTTCAATTGACCAGATGCTGCCAGAATTCCTATTGCAATAGTTAAATCATAGGCAGAACCTTCCTTCCTCAAATCGGCAGGGGCCATATTGATAATAATTTTTTTTCCAGGAAAATGATAATTATTGTTTTTTAAAGCAGCAGCTATTCTAAAACTACTCTCTTTTATGGCAGAATCAGGCAAACCAACTAAGTGATATCCAATCCCTTTTTCCATATTCACCTCTACCGTGATTGTAGTGGCATCAACACCAAAAACGGCGCTTCCAAAGACTTTTACTAACATGGCTTATAAATTTATTTAATGGCTTATATAAACACAAATATAAGAAAATGATTTAATTTAAAAGAACTAAAAATTTCAAAAAACATGAAAAGTAAAATAAAATACACTTTTTGTAAAATATATTTGTCTAAAAGTAAAATAAACTTTACTTTTGAAAATCATTTATAAACTAATAATATATGAAAACACATTTTTTATTTCCTAATCAATTTAAAAAATTAGGTTGGTTACTATTTGTACCAAGTGTTTTGGGTACACTAATTATATCTGTTTTTAATATTTCAACAGATGATTATTTAAATGTTACGGTTTTTTCAATCTATCAAGATAGTCTTGGAGAAATTACTGGATTCTTTAAATTTATTAAAAACAGTATCGTAGATGAAATTTTTACTGTTGGAATTATTGTAGGTGGAATTTTAGTCGGATTTTCAAAACTAAAGGAAGAAGACGAAATGATCTCTAAAATAAGATATGAAAGTTTAGTTTGGGCAACTTACTTAAATTATGGAATCATTCTATTTTTTACATTATTTATATTTGGCTTACCTTACTTAAATGTTTTATTTTATAATATGTTTACTTTACTTTTATTTTTTATTATACGATTTCATTATATGATTTATAAATCAAACACTAGTAATCATGACGAATAATATTAAAGTTCTTCGAGCAATTAAAAATATATCACAGGAAGAATTGGCAAAAAAAATTAAAGTAAGCAGACAAACTATAAATGCTATGGAAAAAGGAAAATACGTACCATCTACTTTATTAGCATTAAAATTAGCCCATTTTTTTGAAACACAAGTAGAAGCAATTTTTATGTTAGAAGATGAAGATTAAAAAAAAAGACCTTACAATAAATTATTGTAAGGTCTTTTTAATTTCAGTATAAAATCTATTATTTGTTCGCTAAAGAAATTCCCTCTTGCAACCATTTTTTATATTCCTGAACATCAGTAGTATAAGCAATTGGCTTTGATTTATCTTCACCCTTATTATTCAAAATAACATATAAAGGTTGTGAATTACTTGCATAACGTGTAATCTGAAAATCGGTCCATTTATTTCCAATAGTTATAACTTCTTTACCTGTAGTATTTGAAATATATTGTTTATCTTTTGGAAGTTCTACTTTTCGATCACAGTATAACGATATTAAAACTAATTTATCTTTTATTAATGGCAAAATCTCTGGTTTAGACCAAACTTTATCTTCCATTAATCTACAATTTGCACAATTATCTCCCGTGAAATCTAAAAGTATTGGTTTATTAACTTTTTGAGCATAAGCTAGACCTTCATTATAATCATCAAAAGCGATGATTCCATGTGGACCAAGATGCGCATGTTCTGGCAAATTTGATTTTGAAGTATTTTGAGCATTACCATGAATGCCTTGGGGAATTTCACTATAAGTAGATGGAGGAGTTAGTCCACTAAGAATTTTTAATGGTGCTCCCCATAGCCCTGGTATCATATATAAAGTAAATGCAGTGACAACAATAGCCATCATTAATCTACCAACACCTATTTTGTCTGCTTTCTCATAATCATGAGGCAACATAAATTTTCCAAATAAATATAAAGCCCAAGCTGTAAATATCGCAATCCAAATAGCTATAAACAACTCTCTTTCTAATAAATGCTTTTGATAGGCTAAATCTGCATTAGATAAAAACTTAAATGCAAATGCTAACTCTAAAAATCCTAGAGATACTTTAACCGTATTTAACCAACCTCCAGATTTAGGCATTGAATTTAACCATCCTGGAAACATAGCAAACAACATGAAAGGTAATGCAATTGCTAGAGAAAAACCAAACATACCTACAACAGGAGCTACCCCACCATTTCTAGAAGATTCAACTAATAAAGTTCCCACAATTGGTCCTGTACATGAAAATGAAACAACTGCTAAAGCTAATGCCATAAAGACAATTCCAATAACACCGCCTTTGTCAGCCTGTGAATCTAATTTAGTAGCCCAAGAACTTGGTAATACAATTTCAAAAGCACCCAAAAATGACAATGCAAATACAACTAACAATCCAAAAAAGACTAAATTAAAAGTAGCACTTGTAGAGAGTTCATTTAAAGCTTCTGCACCAAAAATAGCTGTAATTATTGAACCCAATACTACATAAATAACTATGATAGATAAACCATAAATAATTGCATTTTTAATTCCCGCTGCTCTTGATTTACTCTGTTTGGTAAAAAAACTAACCGTCATTGGAATCATTGGAAAAATACATGGCATTAAAATAGCAGCAAAACCACCTACAAAAGATAAGATAAATATTGTCCAAAGATTTTTATCTTCTTTCTTTACTGGTGAGTTAATTTCTAATTTAGATACTTTATGAGAAGCTGTATCTAAAATTTGCTTTTGGACATTAACACTATCCTGAATAGAAGCAGATGAATCCTTTTTAGATTGATTTTCTAGTGCATTAACCTCTAACGCTATATTTGGGTTTATAGGTAATTTGAAAGATAAATTTGCTTCCGTTTGTGTACATTTACCATCAATACAAGCTTGCCCCTCAACTAAAGTAGAGACAGAATTTAATTTTGGATTTAAAACTTTAATTCTTTGAGTAAAATTAGCCGTTCCAGAAAAGAAATATTCATCGATTTCAAAAATATCGTTATACGCTTTTTTATATTTGCCTTCTTTTGTTTTTCCAACTAATTGATAATTCCCTTTTTGATTTTTATAAGTAAAAACCAATGGTTGTGCTCCACCTTCTGGTGTAAATTGAGAATACAAATGCCAATCATTATCAATTTGAGCAGTGGTAATTAAATCAAACTCGGTTTCTGAGACTTTAATAACTTTAGTCGTCCATTTCACTGGCTCTACTATTTGAGCTTGTGCAAATAAACCAACTAATACAATTAAAATGTAGGTCAATTTTTTCATTTTAAAAATTCAATTTTTAGAGTAGTTTGTGTTGTTTGTTCAACTTTAAAACGATCATCCTGACGATAATCTATAATCCATACTATATTTTTGTTACTTTCTAAAATCCATATCTTTTGTTTATCAAAAATGGAAATTTTTTCATCTTTAAAAAACTTACTTACTTTTTTAGAACCCTTCATGCCTAATGGATAAAAAACATCTCCTTCACGCCATTTTCTAATAATTAAAGGAAATTCAATTTTATCAGCGTCAACAAATATAGTACTCTTATTTTGTTCTTGAATGTAACTATCGTTACAGAGAGTCAATTTTAACGGAAATTTAAGTTCTTCCTCAATATTTTCTATGACAAATAAGTTATCATCTTCACTAGATGATTTCTCAACCAAAATCAACGCATCTCTATTTTTCAACAAAATATGAGTTTGAGAAAAAATTTGTTTTCCTGATTGGCCATCTACCAAAGCATAAATATCATTCCATGCTGAAAAACCAAATTCTTTCAACCATTGATAAAGATAAAAAGTATAATCTTCATTTTTTTTTAATTCTGATATATTTATAAATATTTGATTATTATTAACTTGAATAAGTTTATCTAAAGTTTTTTTTGAATAATAAGTAACTATATTTTCACTCTGTTTTAAACGTGCAATTGTGCTTTGAAACGATTTCAAAAAACTTGGATTTAATTCTTTTAAAACTGGAATTACTTGATGCCTCAATTTATTTCTAAAATATTTTTCAGAAGCATTACTACTATCCTCTCTCCAATTTAAATTTTGCTCATTCGCGAAATTTAAAATTTGTTCTCTTGAAAAACACAATAAAGTTCTTATTACAGTATCATTAACTTCTGGTATCCCTAATAAACCCTCAATTCCTGTACCTCTTATGAAATTAATTAAAAAGGTTTCTACTTGGTCATCTAAATGGTGTGCCGTTAAAATGTACTTAAATTGGTGTGTTTTTTCTAATTCATGAAACCATTGATATCTCAATTCTCTAGCTGCCATTTGAATGGATATCTTGTGATTATCAGCATAAGAAATAGTATCAAAGCTTTTCATATAATATGGAATAGCCCTTTGAATACAATAATCTCTAATAAATTCTTCATCTAAGTCACTTTCAGTTCCTCTCAAATGAAAATTACAATGTGCAACACTACAATTCAAGTTTAACTGTTGCAATAAATGTAACAAAACCATACTATCTAGTCCTCCACTAACTGCAATAAGTATTCTACTTTCCAAAAGAAAAGGAAATTGAGAGATAATATGTTGTTTATATTCTTGTAACATATTATTGATTTAAAACCTGAAACATGGCTTGAGCTTTTACTAAACATTCTTCATATTCTTCGGATGGTTTCGACTTTGAAGTTATTGCACTTCCTACTGAAAATGAAAGGTAACGTCTTTCTTCTTGATATAAAATACTGCGAATAACAACATTAAAATCAAAATTACCTTCTGGAGTAAAGTAACCAACAGCACCACTATATAATCCGCGTTTTGTTTCCTCTAACTTTTCAATAATTTTCATAGCTGAAATTTTAGGTGCTCCTGTCATACTACCCATAGGAAATGTTGTTCTTAATACTTCAATAGGAGAAGTTGTCAATGCAATTTCTGAAGTAATAGTAGAAATCATCTGATGAACTTGTTTAAACGAATACACTTTACATAATTCTTCAACCTGAACACTTCCTTTTGTAGCTGTATGTGATAAATCATTCCTAACTAAATCAACAATCATGATATTTTCTGAAATTTCTTTAGCGTTAGATTTTAATTTCATTTTCCACTTCCAATCTTCGTGTTCATCTTGACTTCTTTTCGCAGTACCCTTGATAGGTTGTGATATTATTTTAGTTCCTTTCTTCATTAAATATCGTTCAGGTGATGCAGAAAGTAAATAATCTGAATGATTTTTAAAAAAAACAGCAAAAGGAGGAGTAGAAATACTATTCAGTTTTTTAAAAGTTGAAATAGGATCAATTTTAGCATCCTCGTCGTAAAATTCCATACAAAAATTAGCTTCATAAATATCACCACGTTGAATGTGTTGTAACATTTTTGTGGTTTTATCTAAATATATCTCCTTAGAAATCCGAGGTTTGATATTAACAAAAAGAGTTGAGTCTAATGATAAATTTTGAGTACAAATTTCGTCAAAATCAGATTCAATTTCGTCATCACATAAATTCAAATATCTAATTTCTAAAATATTATCCTTTAAAAAAAATAACTTTTTGGGCTGAAAAAAATATAAATCAGGAAAACCCAAACCATCAAAATTTTCAGATTTCAACTCCTCAATATCATTTTTTAAATCATAAGACAAATATCCAAATATCCAATCATTTGACTTCGATTGGTATTGGTATAAATCTTCAAAAGCCTTCTCAGCATCTGTTTTTATAGAGGTAAAAGCATCAACAGCTACTATTAAATCATAATTAGCATACAATTGATCAACATTAAAATCTCGATTACTATCTAGATAAATAACCTCATGAAACTGACAGGCCCAAAGCAAAAGTTGCTCTTTAAAAAGAGCAACATCTGAAATATATTTTTGTACTTGTAAACGCAAAGCTATTTGTTTTCTCCTAAATAAATTAAGTCATACACAATCATTCGCTCTTCATTAGCTATATATATCTGTTTTCTTGAAGAATTTTCCTTAGGCGTAACTATTGTAATTACAGTATCTAAGCCTTCATTATCCACACAAAAGTAACGATTTATAGCCTCCTTTTCTGTTTCTTTTTTTTCTTCATATTTATAGATATTATACAATTGTATTACTTCTGAATAAACAACGAATCTATTTTTACTTCTATCTAAATTAATCAACAATTCTGTAGGTTGAGATTTTGACCAAGCCGTCCATTCTCCAGACTTTTTTAATTGAGAAACTGAAAATGCAGTTGCTTTAAACTTATAGGTTTGAGCATTTCCAATATAAAAACTAACCAAAAATAGTAATGTAAATAAACTTTTTTTCATTGTTTTTACTTTAAAACGTTAAATGTGAGATTTCTTTTTTCGCTACTTCAAATTCTTGAATTACTTTTTCAATAATTGTTGAAACGGGTAAAATATCATGAATTAATCCTGCTATTTGTCCAATTTCTAATTCTCCTTCAACCAAATCTCCTTCAAACATTCCTCTTTTTGCTCTAGCTCTACCTAATAATGCTTTCAAGTCATCAACACTTGCACAATTAGAATAGGCTTCTTGTACATCTTGAAAAAATTTATTTTTTATTAATCGTACAGGAGCTAATTCTTTTAAAGTTACTAATGTATCACCTTCATTAGTTTCTACAATAGTTTTTTTAAATGCATCATGTGCACTAGATTCAGTTGAAGCAGCAAATCTACTTCCCATTTGTACTCCGTCTGCTCCAAGAATCATTGCTGCTAGCATTCCCTTTCCGGTTGCAATTCCACCAGCCGCAATCAATGGAATACTAATATTTTCTTTTACCATTGGAATCAATGTCAAAGTAGTTGTTTCTTCACGTCCATTATGTCCTCCCGCTTCAAATCCTTCAGCTACAACTGCATCTACACCAGCTTCTTGAGCTTTTAACGCAAATTTTGAACTACTCACCACATGAACTACAGTAATTCCTTTTTCTTTTAAAAATGAGGTCCATGTTTTTGGATTACCCGCAGAAGTAAAAACAATTTTCACACCTTCTTCAACTATAATGTTCATTATTTCTTCAACATTCGGGTACAACATTGGCACATTTACACCAAATGGCTTATTAGTAGCTTTTTTACATTTTTGAATATGCTCTCTTAAAACATTTGGATACATAGAACCTGCTCCTATTAAGCCTAAACCGCCAGCATTACTAACTGCACTTGCTAATTTATAACCACTATTCCAAATCATACCACCTTGAATAATTGGGTATTGTATGCCAAATAATTGTATAATTCTATTCATAAGATTTGAAACTTTTGTTTCTTATTTTTTTATAATTTTTCCTTTATAATTTTGATTGGACTCAAAGTTATAATAATAGATTCCATTAGCCAAATTTGTTACGTAAATAAAGGGCTTATCTATTGAAATTTCTTCTTCAATAACTTTTTGACCAATTGAATTATATAAACTAATTTTTCCTGAATTTATTGTATTATTCATTCTAAAATTAACTACATTTTGAACAGGATTAGTTACTAATTGGAAAGCAATATCTGTTGAATATTCAGATAATTGTAAAGCTGCGTTCAAAGCAAATTGAAAATCTGGGATTCCATATCCTTTTTGTGCCGTCGGGAGTGTATATTGATCTGCTGATAGTTTAATATAATTTACAACTTGTGAAGCAGTTAATGAAGGTACAGCAGACCAAAATGTAGCAACCATACCAGCCATAATAGGACCTGAAAAAGAAGTACCATTAACTGTAACTATTGCACCTGATGTATTTGAAACCGTTGCGGCTTGTCCTTTGGCACAAACATCAGGTTTTATTCTTCCATCGAAAGAAGGTCCAATGGAACTAAAGGAAGCATAAGTTTCGTCTGATTTTACCGCTCCAATAGTTAATGCTCCAACAGCGTCTGCAGGAGTACCAATATGAGGCTCTGCAGTTGCACCAGAATTTCCTGCACTTACAACGACTACAATACCTTTTGAAAAAGCCATATTAACTCCTCTTGCTATAAATGTTTTAGTACCAATCATGTCTTCATATTGATATGAATATGCTGGATTATCATAATCCATATAGCCTAATGACGAATTAATTACATCTACCCCATAATAATCTGCTAGTTCAGCCGCTTCTACCCAATAGGATTCTTCAACAGGATTTTCAGAATTAATATCTTCAGTTATAAACAAGTAATATTGAGCATTGGGTGCTGTTCCTACCAATTGTCCTTCTAAAAAGCCTCCCATGGTTGACAATACCATGGTACCATGATTATGTCTAGAAAAATAATTAGAATTAGCATCTGGAAAATTATAACCGCCTAAAATTTGGTTATTAGTAATTAAATTTTGAAAAGGAGACACGGAATTAACTCCAATAAAGCCAGAATCCAAAACCGCAATTATTTTTCCTTGCCCTGTATAATTCTGTTGATGCAATAAATGCCCATTCAACATTTCTATTTGGTTAGTAGCACCTCCATAGTCATAACTTACTAAAGCATCTAGATTTTTTGAAACTTTTTTGACTTGATGACTAACTTGCTTAACTCTCCCATTAGAATTAAGAGAATGATTAGCAAAAATGATTTGATTAACAAATGGATAAACACCTAAGTTTTGAATATTAGTTTGTGAACCCCTAACATGTATTGCATTTAACCATTTTGATTTAGCCATAACAGTAATTCCTGGTGAGAGTATGATTTGGTTAATGTAACTTTGCTCCACAGGTACGTCAGTTATATCAATAGCTATTCCTTGAGCAAGCCGCCTGTCAATAGATCGCTGTGTTAACATACTTAAGGGGTTTGACAAAAAGACAGAAGCACTAGGCTTATCATTAAAATAAATCCAAGCATCTTCAACTTGAGAAAAAATTAATTGGACGATAAAAATTAAATAAAAAACGTACTTGCTTTTCATAGATTCAATTTTTATCAAATATAATCATTTTTAAGAGATTACTCCACTACCTAACAATTCTTCACCTTCATGCCAAGCTACAAATTGTCCTTCTGTAATTGCAGATTGTGGTTCTTGAAAATGTACATACATTCCAGAATCAAATTGATATAAAGTTGCTTTTTGTAAAGGTTGTCTATATCGAATTCTTGCCAAAACTTCTTTGGTTTGTCCAGATTTTAATCGTAAATCTTCTCTTATCCAATGTACTTCACTGTTTTGGATAAACAATGTTTTCTTAAACAAACCTGGATGTTGATTTCCTTGTCCTGTATAAATAATATTATTTTCTACATCAGTTTCAATAACAAATAAAGGTTCCTTAGTTCCCCCTACATTCAATCCTTTACGTTGACCTTTTGTAAAATAATGTGCTCCTTGATGTTTTGCTTTAACAATACCTACTGAATCCGAATAATCTCTGTTTCGAGCTTCATAAGCTAATTCTTCTTCTATATTTTCGAATTTAGGTTTCACTTCATGATAAATAGAATTGTCTGCAGGTATTTCTATAATGATACCTTCTTTTGGTTGTAGCTTTTGCTGTAAAAACTCTGGTAAACGAACTTTTCCAATAAAACATAAGCCTTGAGAATCTTTCTTTTCAGCAGTAATTAAATTCGCTTTTGCTGCAATAGCACGTACTTCAGGTTTTGTTAGTTCTCCAATTGGAAATAAAGCCTTACTTAACTGTTCTTGAGATAATTGACATAAAAAATAAGATTGATCCTTATTGTTATCTTTCCCAGCTAATAACTGATGAATTTTAGTTCCTTCAACTTCAATTGTACTTTTTCGACAATAATGACCTGTAGCAACAAAATCTGCTCCCAAAGAAAGGGCAATTTTCATGAAAACATCAAATTTTATTTCACGGTTACAAAGCACATCTGGATTTGGAGTTCTACCTTTTTCGTATTCATTAAACATATAATCCACAATACGCTCTTTATATTGTTCGGATAAATCTACAGTTTGAAATGGAATTCCTAATTTTTCAGCTACTAAAAGTGCGTCATTACTATCTTCTAACCAAGGGCATTCATTTGAAATGGTTACCGTATCATCGTGCCAATTTTTCATAAACAAGCCAATCACTTCATATCCTTGCTCTTTAAGTAAATAGGCAGCCACACTCGAATCTACACCACCTGATAAACCTACAACTACTCTTTGCATATTATTTTTTTCCTTCCTTTTGTGAAGTGGTTAATGACTTCATTCTTTTTTCTTCGTATTTAGCTAATTCTTTTGAAAATTTATCTGCTTTTACTTCTTTTATTACCTTACCATTTTCAAAGAATTTCCAATTCCCTACTTTTAAGCCGCTTTTATAATTTCCTTCATATAATTTGGCTCCAGTACCGTCATAATAAGCTGCTTTTCCTTCTAATTTATCGTTAAGATAATTAACATCTTCTATTAATTTTCCATTTTCATTATACGTTTTACATATACCATTTTTAAGTCCGTCTTTGTAAACAACTTCTTCAGCTAAAGTCTTATTTTTATAATAAACCTTTCTTGTACCATTAAGTTTTCCGGTTTTATAAAATTCAATTGTCATTATATCTTTAGATTCTCTATGGTAGTATTTCCATTCTCCTTCATATACCTTATTCACAACAAGGCCTTCACTCACTTTATTTCCTTTTTGATCAAAAAAAACGGTATAACAAGAACCATCCCCTTTAGTGAAATCTCTAGTAGCAATCACTGTACTCGCTTTGGTATCATCAAAATATTTAAAAATACCTTTCTCCTTACCATGTTCAAAAACACCTTCATAACGTGGTCGTTTAGACTCATCATGAAATCCTTTCCAAACTCCGTGACGTAATCCTTTTTCATCAAATTGATTAATTTTATCCTGTGCTGGTAAAAAATTAGAAACCAAAACTATTAGTATGAAAGCTATTTTTTTCATAAATTAAATATATTATTTGTATTATAACTACTTATTTTAATCAATTATTCTGCCAAGTTCTAATACTTAATTATTTGCTACAAAAGTAGTTTGTTCAATTGAACTTTTTAGACCTAAAAGTATTAAAAATTGTTAAAGTGATTTCTGGCTAATTGATAAACAATATTTATATTTTTCATTGCTCTATATATAATCACATTTTTTGCTTTTTATTGTGTATCATAAAAAAAACCTGTTCTTTTGAACAGGTTTTTAACAATTATTTTTTCTTTTGCGCCGCCTTTTGGGCTTCTGCCTGTTCCATCATTTCACGCATTTTCTTTTGAAATTTAGATTCCGACTTAGGCTTCGTTTTATTTTCTTGAATTTGTGCATGAATTTTATCATTATCAATAATATAATACTTTATAACTAACATAATACCAATAGTGATTAGGTTAGACATAAAATAATACAAACTCATTCCTGAACCATAACTATTAAAGAAAAATAGCATCATGATTGGCGATACATAAATCATTACTTTCATGATTTTACTCATATCTGGCATTCCTTCTTGGGGTGGTGTTTGCATCGCTTGATCTCCAGTAGTCATTTTCATGTAAAAGAAAATGGCAACGGAAGCCAAAATTGGGAATAAACTAACGTGATCACCATATAATGGTATATGGAATGGTAATTTGAAAATACTATCATAAGAAGATAAATCGTCAGCCCATAAGAATGATTGTTGTCTTAAATCGAATAAAGCAGGAAAGAAATAAATCAAAGCATATAATACTGGCATCTGTAATAAAGCTGGTATACAACCCGCCATTGGATTAACTCCTGCTTTTGAATACAAAGACATTGTTTCTTGCTGTCTTTTCATTGGATTGTCCTTAAACTTTTCGTTAATTTCTGCAATTTCAGGACGTAAAACCTTCATTTTTGCTTGAGATAAAAACGATTTATAAGTAACTGGAGATAAGACTATTTTAACTAAAACTGTCAAGAATATAATAGCTAAACCATAAGGTAAAAATCCAGATAACAATCCAAAAACTGGAATAAATACATACTTGTTGATCCATCCAAAAATTCCCCAACCTAATGAGATAATTTCGTCTAAATTTTTATTATAGTCATTTAAAATTTCATATTTTGCTGGACCATAATACATATTCATATTATATGCTAAAGCACCATTTTTAAATTCTAGAGGCATTTTAGCACTGAAATTTTTAGTAAAAATGGTATCTTTTTTATCATCATCAACTAAGTTATCCGACTTTAAATCAGCTGTTTTAAAGGGCGTATCTGTCAAAAGAATAGAAGTAAATAGGTGTTGTTTATAAGCAATATAACTTACGTTTTCCACTTGCTCTTCATCATCTTTTGCAGCGCTTAGATAATCATCTTTATCTCCTTCATATTCATAAACTAATTCAGTATATCTATTTTCATAAGAAACACTTTTTTCGTTTCTGAACGTTTTAAGATTCCATTCTAAATCAGAAGCTTTAGAGGTATTCAACACATTTTCTAAACCTTGTGTGCGGATTGAGAAATCTAACATGTATTGTTTAGGTTTCAACACATAACGATACTCTAAAAACTGATTTTCACCCGTTTTTAATTGCATAGTTAATACTTGATTTTCGCCTTCTTTTGTAAGTTTAGGTTCAAAATACAAGTCTTTTGTATTTAAAGTTTTATTTTCTTTAGTAGTAAGAACTAAGTTTAATGAAGCATTATTTTTTTTAATTAACTGAACTAATTCCTCTGAACCTTTTTTTATTGCTTCAAATCCTAGTATAGTAGCTTCCTCAATATAACCACCTTTGTTAGCTATTTTCAAGCAAAGAACTTCATTTTTAATTTCTGTAACTTGATCCTTTGCTGTAGGTAAAGTAGCGGCATAAGCAAAAGCACCATATTTAGTCTTTAATTCAGGTGATGCTACACTATCATTTGTGGCAACTGAATTAGTAACCGATTGAGGCTTTTCTGATTTAGCTGTTTTTTCTGCTAATTCTTTCTTTTTTTGTTCTGCTAGTTCTTCTTTTGTGGGTTGATTGTTATACATCATCCACATTAAGATTCCAAAAATTAATGTAAATCCAATAAATGATTTAAAATCAAACTTTTTTTCTTCCATTTTTAGTGTTTCAAATATTTGCGTCTTCAGTTAGTCGCATTATTCTATCAAATGATACAATAATTACTTATTTTTCACAGCAGCACTCACCAAACCAACAAAAAGTGGATGTGGATTAACAACTGTACTTTTATATTCTGGGTGATATTGTACACCAACAAAGAATGGATGATTTGGCAATTCAATTACTTCAACTAAACCAGTATCAGGGTTTAATCCAGAAGCAACTAATCCTGCTGATTCCATTTCTTTTAGGTAATCACCATTAAATTCATATCTATGACGATGGCGTTCCAAAATACCCGATTTACCATATATCTTATATGCCAAAGTTCCTTCTTTCAATTCACATTTCCAAGCTCCTAAGCGCATGGTTCCTCCTTTATCTGTAATATTTTTTTGTTCCTCCATCAAACTAATTACAGGCGCAGATGTGGAAGCATTCATTTCTGTTGAATTGGCATCTGATAAACCTAACACATTTCTAGCAAATTCGATTACAGCCATTTGCATTCCTAAACAAATTCCTAAGAAAGGCAGCTTATTTTCTCTCGCATAACGTACTGTTTCTATTTTACCTTCAATTCCTCTTTCACCAAATCCAGGAGCTACTAAAACAGCATCTAAACCTCTTAGTTTTTCTGCAACATTTGATTTATCAAGAAACTCAGAATGAATACTTATTACATTTACCTTTGTTTCCTGAGAAGCACCAGCGTGAATAAAGGCTTCTAAAATAGACTTATACGAATCTTGTAATTCAACATATTTACCTATTAAACCAATATTTACTTCGTGTTTTGGGTTTTTATGTTTATGTAAAAATTCATTCCATTGTTCTAAATCTGGAGCTATCTTTTCTGGTAAATTCAATTTCTTCAATGCCACTTTATCTAGACCTTCCTCTAACATTAAGTTAGGAACATCATAGATGGTTGACGCATCAATAGATTGAATAACCGCTTCTCTTTTCACATTACAGAATAATGCTAATTTTTGACGTAAGTCTGCAGACAATTCATGTTCTGTTCTGCAAACTAAAATATCAGCTTTAATTCCACTTTCCATCAATGTTTTTACTGAATGCTGCGTAGGTTTAGTTTTTAACTCACCAGCAGCAGATAAATAAGGTACTAATGTTAAATGAATTACAATTCCATTTTCTTCACCTAATTCCCACAATAATTGTCGGACCGATTCAATATAAGGTAAAGATTCAATATCACCAACGGTTCCCCCTATTTCAGTAATTACTATATCATAATCGCCAGACTTCCCTAGCAATTGCATTCTTTCTTTAATTTCATTGGTAATATGAGGAACTACTTGTACCGTTTTACCTAAAAACTCTCCACGTCTTTCTTTCTCAATTACCGATAAATAAATTCGACCAGTTGTAACATTGTTTGCTTGAGAAGTAGGTACATTTAAAAACCTTTCATAATGTCCTAAATCTAAGTCTGTTTCCGCACCATCGTCAGTAACATAACATTCGCCATGTTCATATGGATTTAGTGTACCTGGATCTACATTAATATAAGGATCAAATTTTTGTATAGTTGTCCTATACCCTCTTGCTTGTAATAATTTTGCTAAAGATGCTGCAATAATTCCTTTACCCAAAGAAGAAGTTACACCACCAGTAACGAAAATATACTTGGTCTGATTCATTGTGTGTTGTTTATTTTAGTTGTGTGTTGTTGTGTTCTAATTAAAAAACGTGCAAAGATAATATTAATTAGCTAATGTGCCAATTAATAAAGAACTCAAATAATTGATTTTTTTATAAATATCAAAACGTTGGAAATTGTTTTTTGATATTACGAATTAAATCTTCTAAACCATTTAATTTTAATTCATAAATCAGTTGCAATTGTTGGCCTAATTCGCCTTTGGGAAATCCTTTGTTCTTATACCAAACAACATAAGGTTCAGGTAAGTCAATAAGAAAACGCCCTTCGAATTTTCCAAAAGGCATTTTAGTATGAGCTAATTTTATTAGTTGCTCTTTTTCCAACTTTACTTCCAATTGAAAATAATCTCTTTCTTAATATCTGGATGTAAACTGTAAAAGACAGGGCAAGTCATTGCTGTGCGCTCTAGAATGGTTCTTGTTTTATCATCCACAGAAATAGACATTGTGAAAACAACTTGAATTGCTATAATTCTTCTTGGCTCTGTCCCCATAATTTTAGTCACATCAGCTGTTGATCCTGAGAAATCAACATTCATTTCTCTTGCTTTTATTCCCATTACAGTAAACATACAACTAGCTAAAGCATTAGCAACTAAATCTGTTGGAGAAAAAGCTTCACCTTTTCCATTGTTATCTAATGGAGCATCAGAAATAATTTCACTACCAGAATTAATATGAATTGAAGAAGTTCTTAATCCACCCAAATAAGTAACTTTTGATGTTGGCATATTATTTTGCTTGTTTTATAGTTAAATCATCATTATAATATAGCATGTAAACTCCTCTATTATTGTTGTTTACATAATTAAATTGACTTTCAATTTGTTCTGTTTCTACTTCATCTACAGTAGCCGAAAATCCGTTTTCTTGACACATTCTCAATATAGCATCAAAAGTAACATCAAATCCACGTGTAGCATATTGATTTGGCATCACTTTATTATCTTTTCTATATGCTGAAGCAAAATTTAATGCTTCTTTAGAATCATTTTCTCTAATAGCTGAAGGATATAGTAATTTTAAAGAAGCTAATTTTTTTATTGTAACATCTTCGAAATCAAATGCATCATTAAATTCAGTAATAACTAGTTGAATATCAAATTCTTTTTTAAACCCAATTAATTGATTTACAGCAGACAAAACTTGCATAATTTTATCAGAATCTAGAATAATAAAATTCTTTTTCCCTTTAATTAATTTTGCTTTTAATGTAGTAAAATCTAAAATACCTTTGTCATTAAATGAATATGATTTTACCCCAGTCACTTTATTTGCGATATATTCAGATAATGGGGTTCGAACAGAACTATGGATAGCAAAAATGGCATCCGACTTTGATTTTAAATAATTGAATAGTTCTTCTCTTTGTATATCTTCTGAAGGCATAGCATAAAACACATTTTTACCCCCTTTTCCTCCATCTTTCATTAAAGGAGAAATAATAGGAATATTTTTATCTATTAAAAGTTCACCTGCAGTTTCAACAAATGAATTAGTAAACGGTCCAATAACTAAATCTGTAGTCGAAAAATCATTATTTTTTATAATTGAAGTAACATTTGAGGAATATTTAGAAGATTCTGCATCAAAAACTTTCACTTTAATTGGCAAACCTAAAACTTTAGCAGAATCAATGGCTTTTAATGCTCCAGCATAAAAATCTAATGTAATATTTAAAAATTTATCCGATTTCAGATATTCTATTTTAGTTTTAGTTGAATCATTCTCTATACGGTTAATATTGAATGGCATAAATAAAACTAAATTACGCTCTTTAGAAAAATTAACTGTTTCGAGTAAATTTACTTTACGTTTATTTCCAGTGACCGAATCCTTATTTTCAGCTAACTGTTTTCCTTCAACTAAGGGTAATTTCAAAACAAAACCAGTAGATAGCCCTTGAGTTACACTAGGATTTTTCTCAATTATTTTTTCAATTGTTACATTGTTTTTCTTCGAAATACTATATAAGGTTTCTCCTGATTGAACCGTGTAATCGAAAAAATGATCAGTAACATTCCTATTTTCTACTACTATATTGCTACTTTTAGGTAACTCAATTTTTTCAGTCAACCGAATAGTATCTCCTGTTTTTACATCAGTTTTAATATGAGGATTCAATCGTTCTAATTCAGAAATTGAAATATCAAATTTCTTAGAAAGACTATACTTTGTTTCCTGCGCTTGAATTTTATACAACAAAGGGATTTCTTTCTTTATAGTAAATTTTTCAGTAGTTCTAGTTTTATATAGTGCTAAATAAGTTAATTTTTGACCTGGTGAAATACCATTTTTAGCAACTGGATTATTTTTAATTAATTCATCAACAGAAACACCTAACTTACGTGAAATAGCATACAAGGTTTCTCCATTTTGAACTACATATTCATTTTTAATGAATTTTGATTTGTTATCAGATGAAAAATATTCTTTTTTACTTTTTACGGGTATTGTAATTGTAGCATTTTCTTTAAGTTCTTTTTTAATTTCTGGATTCAGTTTAGTGATTTCTTCAGGAGTTACTTGGTATTTTTTTGAAATACTATAAAGAGTTTCTCCTTTTACAATAGTATGCTTTAACTGCGCAAAAACAGTAATTGTAAAAATAAAAGTAAGTATTCCTGTTAAAAATAATTTTCTCATAAATTAAAAAATAAAAAAAAGGTAATCTCAAAATTTCAATCCAAAAATACTAATTCTAAATTGAAACTGATAAATTACCTTTCATTATATTAAACATTCAATATTTTATTCCCACTCAATTGTTGCAGGTGGTTTTGAACTGATATCATAAACCACTCGATTTACACCTTTAACTTTGTTGATAATTTCATTCGAAATTTTCATTAAAAATTCATAAGGTAAATGTACCCAATCCGCAGTCATTCCATCTGTAGACTCAACTGCTCTTAGCGCTACAACTTTTTCATAAGTACGCTCATCGCCCATTACTCCTACACTATTTACAGGTAATAAAATTGCACCTGCCTGCCAAACTTTATTATACAAACCATGTTCTTTTAAGCCGTTGATGAAAATAGCATCAACTTCTTGAAGAATACTCACTTTTTCTGGAGTAATATCACCTAAAATACGAATTGCTAATCCAGGACCTGGGAAAGGGTGACGCCCTAATAATTCATCATCAATTCCTAATGTTTTACCTACTCTACGTACTTCATCTTTAAACAACATACGTAAAGGTTCAACAACTTGTAATTTCATAAAATCAGGTAATCCACCTACATTATGATGTGATTTAATTGTAGCAGAAGGACCTTTAACAGAAATTGATTCGATTACATCAGGATATATAGTACCTTGACCTAACCATTTTACATCTGTTAACAAATGGGCTTCATCATCAAATACTTCAATGAACACACGACCGATAATCTTACGTTTAGTTTCTGGATCATCCTGTCCTGCAAGTTCTGTCAAAAAGCGTGCCGAAGCATCAACACCTTTAACATTTAACCCCATTCCTTTGTATTGGTTTAATACATTTTCAAATTCATTTTTACGTAATAAACCATTATTTACAAATATACAATATAAGTTTTCTCCAATCGCTTTGTTTAATAATACTGCCGCAACTGTAGAATCAACCCCGCCTGATAAGCCTAATACCACTTTATCATTTCCAATTTTAGCTTTCATTTCAGCCACAATTTCATCAACAAAGGCATTTGGTGTGAAATTTTGTTCTACTTCAGCAATTCGAACCAAGAAATTTTCTAACATTTGTTTACCGTCTTCCGAGTGGTAAACTTCTGGATGAAATTGAATCGCATAAGTAGTTTCACCTTCAATACGATACGCAGCATTTTCAACATCTTTTGTACTGGCTAATTTAACCCCATTAGTTGGTAATTGTTTAATCGTATCGGAGTGACTCATCCAAACTTGACTATTGATATTCACTTGATCAAAAAACAATTCATCGTCTTTAATAAAAGTCAAATTTGCACGACCGTATTCTCTAATATTTGAAGGCGCCACTTCACCACCTGAAAAATGGGCTAAATATTGTGCACCATAACAAACTGCTAGTAATGGTTTTTTACCTCTAATTTGAGATAAATCTGGGTGTGGAGCATCTTCAGCTCGCACAGAAAAAGGACTTCCAGAAAGAATTACAGCTTTGTAGCTTTCTAAATCTTCCGGAATATTATTATAAGGGAAAATTTCACAAAAAATATTTAATTCTCTTACTCTTCTTGCAATTAATTGCGTGTATTGAGAACCAAAATCTAAAATTAAAACGTTGTGTTGCATTGTTTATTTATTTGGAATTAAATTTTTGAAATTGAATTCAAAAAATAACTCGTTGATGATTAATATTTAAAAGTTCCGTATTCACTAGTGATGGTTAACTCAGCCTTATCACTCGCTTCTACTCTACCCACAATTTGTGCGTCGATATTGAAAGATTTAGAAATTGCAATAATATCATTTGCAATATGAGCAGGAACATATAATTCCATTCTGTGTCCACAATTAAACACTTGATACATTTCTTTCCAATCCGTTTTAGATTGTTCTTGAATCAATTGAAATAATGGTGGAACGGGAAATAAATTATCTTTTATGACATGTACATTATTAACAAAATGAAGCACTTTTGTTTGTGCTCCACCACTGCAATGAACCATGCCATGAATATCTTTTGAAGTATATTTTTCTAAAATCTTTTTAATAACTGGAGCATAAGTTCTAGTTGGTGATAAAACCAATTGACCAGCATCAATAGGACTATTTTCTACTTTATCCGTTAATTTAACTTGACCAGAATATACTAATTCATTTGGAACTGAAGCATCATAACTTTCTGGGTATTTTTCAGCAAGAT
>CAYNNB010000003.1:43197-73049 GCA_964398425.1 uncultured Flavobacterium sp. | reverse complement strand
AATAGTGTTTGATCAAAAGTACTTCGGCTTAAATCACAATGACTGAATTGAATATTGCTTAGGTCTGCATAAGTGAAATCAATATCGTGTAATTCAGAATTCATAAATTTACAAAATTTTAATTTCATTTGATAAAAGGAGCAAAACTGTAAGGTAGTATTTGTAAACCTAACTTCAAACAAAAAATTATCACAATGCTCAAAATGTAATCCAACTAGTTTACATGATTCAACTGTTACTTCTTTAAAGGCAGTTAGTGATAAATTACAATTCGTAAACTTGCAATTGTTAAATGTGCACTCAGAAAAACTAACTTGTGCTAAATCAGTTTCATTAAATGTACAATTCTCAAAAAGACAATTCTCATAGTTGCCTTTAGTAAAAGTGGTTTGTTTGAATTCTTGTTTAATAAACTCTAAGTCGTAATACGTTTGCATAGTAATAAAAAAACTGCTTAAAAGTAAGCAGTTTGAGTGTTATTCTTGTTCGTTATGTTTTCTTTCATTAATCCATTCTGTTAATCGTTTACCATATTTTGATTTTGCAACTTTTGGTGACATTGATTTTTGAATGGTATCCATCAATTTTAAGTTAGCATCTGGAATTTCAGTAAGAGCAATATATGGTGCTACTTCACTTTTCCCATTAACTACGGCAAAATTAGCTGTGTACAGGTATTTTCTTATGATTAATTTTTCTTTTTCAGATTCTATTTTTACTGTTGAGTTTGGATCTTTTTTCTTTAAGTTTTTCAATTCTTTAGCTAATAATTCGGCATTTTCATTACCTAAATTTGTTTTAATGCTTAAGTATTTTTCATATACTTCTTGATTCTTTGAACCAGTAAATTTAGCATTAGCATAAAATTCTTTTAAAGTGGTTTTAAAAGTCATTTCTCCTGGTTCAGCGAAGAAAGATAAATTATTATCAATGGAATTGGTTTGACCTCTGTCTAAATATAAATATAACATTTGAGGTTCGTCGATTGAAAATTTGGTGTCAAAAGAAGATTTTCCTTCAAATTTAATGGTGTCAATTATAACTAAATTGGTGTCTTTTAACTGTTGAACATAAATATTTCCTTTTTTTAATCCTTCTACAGTTCCAGTTAAATGTAAGTTTCCTTCTTTTTCAATAGTTTTATTACAGGCAATAGTCAATAAAACCAATCCAATAGCTCCAATTTTCTTCATCATTTTTTTCTAAAATTTGTTCGCAAAGTAATAAAAAAATCCTCAAATCGGAAGTGATTTGAGGATTTTACTAGTTGATTTAAGGTTTTATCCTTTTAACCAAGCATTTTTTAAAGTATCTTTAGATTTATCTATTGCAATAAATCCATCTTTCTCTTCTTTTGGTAATACAATTTTTCCATTAAGTATTTGTTCTTTATTGTCTCTTCTGATTTTAACAGATATTTCATCGCCTTCTTTCCAATTTTCACTAGACATAATTAAATCATAAATGTTGTCTAAATTATAATTTGTTCCATTGATAGCTAAAATATGGTCATTAGCTTTTATTCCTAGTGTTGTCATGAAAATGTTTTCTGAAGCATTAGGAAGCGTTTTTATTTCTTTTGAAGATTGGTCTATTGTAATGTATGGCTTTCTTTGGTCTTTTAAAAATGGATTTCCAGGAACTTGTATTTTAGTGTTTTTAACACCCATTTTAGCAAAGTATTCATCATATGGAATTGGAGTTTCCCCTGCTACATATTTTTCTAAAAAAGCACCGATTTCTGGATAAGTTATACGAGTAATTGTTGGGAATAAATCTTCATCATTAAAAGGTTTATTGCTCCCAAATTCTTTTGATAAATCTTGCATTAAACTTAGAATTCCTCTTTTACCTCCACTTAATTCACGCATTTGAATGTCAATACACATAGCAATCAAAGCACCTTTTTGGTATACATTTAAATATTGGTCTTTGTAAGGTGGATTTAAAACATTTTTACTCATTTTGGTAAAACTCATTTTGTCATTCATAGCATTGGCTTGTTCAATTTTATCCGCCATTCGCTTGTAAAAATCATCTTCTGAGATTAATCCTTGATTCACTTGAAATAAGTTAGCAAAATATTCTGTAATTCCTTCATACATCCATAAATGTTCTGACATTTTTGGATTATTGTAATCAAAATAATGAATTTCTCTTGAATGTACACTTAGAGGAGTTACTATGTGAAAGAATTCATGAGAAACTACGTCTTTTAATTGTTCTTTTAATGCTTCCAAAGGCATCATTTCTGGCATAACAACTGTAGTAGAAGTTGTGTGTTCTAAAGCGCCAAAACCTTTTGCATCTTTACTACTTGGGTCTGATAAATATAATAAAACGGTGTATTTTTTATTGGTATTAAATTTTCCTAAGAATTTTTTCTGTGCACGCATAAATTTTTCCGTTTCAGGCGTAATGTCTGAGGCTTTGTATTTACCTTTTGGTGAATAAACGCTAATAACAATATCCATTCCTTCAACATTAAACTCGGTATAGTCTGGTTTTGAATACATGATAGGATGATCCATTAATTCGGCATAACGTGAAGTGTTAAATACATCAATTTCGTTACTAGAATTCATATCCGTCATTGAAGTTGCTCCCCAAAGTGAACTCGGATGTTTGATTTCTAATGAATAAGGAATTTCTTTTTTATCTTCAAAATAACCCACAAATCCATGTGTATTAATGACAAAATTTTCACCTGCTTTTATGTTTGTTCCTGCAGGAGAAAATACATCTTCTCCTTCGCCAAAACCTTCACCAGATTCCGTGTCAAAAGTATCGTTAACCCAATATGTGATTTTAGTTAATTTAGTAGCGTCTGAAATTTCATATGAGTTTTCGTCAATTTTTGCAATTTTTAAAGGGTTGCCTTTTTTGTCAAAAGCTTTTACATTTTCAACAAAACGTCCATAATTATCTTCGGAATAAGTTCCTGGTACAATTTTAGGAATATGAAAAGTGGTTTTTTCGGTTGTCAAAGTCGGTGGTGTTACAGTAACTTGAACTTTATCTTCTTTTACGTTTACTAAGTCAATGCTCACATCTACTTGGTTTTTTGGAGTTGTAACAGAGGTTGTTTTACAAGCCATTAAAAACAGAGCAAAACTTAGTGTCATTAAAATTTTTTTCATGATGATAACTTTTTTACAATTGGTAGCATAAGACTTTAAATTGTTACAAAAAAAATCCCGATACAATCGGGATTTAGTTAATCAAATTTGTTTTTTATGTAGTATTTGCTATCTAATTCATCGTCTTCAAAATCATTAAATTTAACAGGTTTTGGTTTTGGTTTTCCAGCAGCAACTTTCTTCTTCCAAAGTTCAAAATTATCTTTAGAAAGTCTTTTTCGCATAATTTCAGTTACTTCATTTTCGGAAATTCCAAATTCTTCTTTTACTACTTCAAAAGGCTTTCTTTCCTCTTGAGCCATACTAACAACTCTTTCTATAACTTCGCTGTTAAGTTCTACTCTTTTACTTTTTTTCATTAGTCGAAAAGTACAATTAATGTTATTTAAATTTATAAAATCAAATGATATGCCAATATTAATAAAAAAATAAATTGAAAAAATAGTTTTTGTATTTTTTATAAAAATTTAACTTTAAAGTAATTTTTGATTTTAAATATTGAATATTGTTTAAAGAATATTTCTAAAAGTTAAATTTATTCTATTGTTTTTAGGCTGTGTTGATTTAGGAAGTTGATGTTTGTAGTGAGTCTGAGAGCCACTTTTCATTAAAAATAAGCTGCCGTGTTCTAGGTTTAAGTCTTGTTTAATGTTAGGTAAACGATTGTGTTTCAGTTGAAATTTTCTTGTTTCTCCCAAACTAATTGACGCTATAAAAGGGTCTTTCCCTAATTCTTTTTCATTATCTGCATGCCAACCATTACTGTCTTTTTCATTTCTGTACAAATTTAATAGGACAGTGGTAAAATGCAGTTGGGTTTCTTTTTCTAAACAATCTTTGATATAAGTCAACGCTACTGTCCATGGGTGGGGTTGCATAATGATTCCCGAGTAGCCATAGGGTTTTCCTTCATTTCCATATAAACAAGTTAACCTTGGTTGAGGTACTTTTTTTCCAAAAAGGGTAATTTCATCTTGTTGCCAAGGCGTTTCATCGAGTAACTTTTGATACAATTCATCAGCTAAATCTTTGTTGAAAAACTGAGGGTAATAAATAAATTCAGCATCTGGTAAATGGAGCCGTATGGGTTCTAATTTGAAAAGATTAAGCATAAAAAAAGCGATGTTAATACACCGCTAATTTATTATTTTTTATTGAATTTAATATTCATGATGACTATTGCCATAATGATTAATATAATGCCAATCCATTGTAAAGCGACCACTTGTTCGTTCAATATCATAAATGCCATCATAACAGAAACCGGTAGTTCTAATGAAGATACAATACTGCCTAAGCCAAGTCCTGTATGGGGGAAACCTGCATTCATAAGTAGAGGAGGTATAATTGTTCCAAAAAGGGCTAAGAAAATACCATAATCTTTAAATATGCTTAAATTAAAAGGAGTTACTTGAGTTGCAATTGAAAATCCAAATACAATAACAGCACCACCTAAAAGCATATATAAGCTTCTTTGAGCAGATGAAACTCCTAGGGCAATTTTATTAGCCGTGAACATAGTTGTAGTGAATGAAGCCGCTGCTAACATACCCCAAACGATTCCTCTCCAGTCTAATTCAATTTCGCTTTTTAGAATATTAGTTGCTAAAATCGTTCCTACTAGTACAATACCTACTGAAATTATTTTTTGTAATGATGGTGCTTTTTTATCTAAAAACCATTCTAATAAAACACCCATCCAAACGGTTTGCATTAAAAGAACAATAGCAATAGAAACATTAATGTATTTTACACATAAGTAATAAAAAACACTTGTCATTCCTAGTGAAGTACCAGCTAACATTAATTGTAATATGTTCTTAGATGTTGCTTTAACAGTAGGCGTATTGACTCTGAATTTTTGAAATATATTAATTAATAAGACACCTAAAATTCCATAGATGAATTGTGAGGATGTAACTTCAGCAGTGGTAAATCCATCTTTATAGGCTAATTTAACAAAAGTAGCCAACATCCCATAGCTAGTAGCGCCAAGACCTACTAAAAAAACTCCTTTAATCATATTGTTTTTCATCATAGTTTCTAATTTTTAAAAAGCCGGCAAAGATAGAAAAAATGTTTAATATACCGGCTTTAGGTAAAAAAATAACGATAGCTATCATCATGGATAAACTATCGTTTTAATAAATATGATTTTATGAAATAAAATTCTAATTCTACATAAAAATGGATAGAAGAATTAGAAACTATAATGTAATAGCAAATATTTGTCCATTAGCGTGTGTATAGGTTGCCAAATTGTCACAAGTGTTATTGCCATAATCTAAGGTGCCGTTTAAATAGGTTCCTTGTAAATTTAGTATTCCTTGTGAAATGTAGTTGCAATTAAATTTTTTGATCAAAGGGGTTTGTACAGTAGCGGTTAAAGATGAACCATTAGGTCTGTTTACTGTATGAGTTCCAGCTACAATTTCATAAACATTATCAGCTAAAATTAAAGTTGACACACCTTCGATTTGTCTTACAGTTCTTGTGCCAGAATGTGTGAAAAAAGCTCCATTAGCAAATGTTATTTGTCCATTTGAAATGCTTCTCGTCCATTGTGGTATTGAAGGGTTGGTGGTTTGATTAGTATAAGTAACTGTTCCTTCAATTTTAGTTCCATTGATGTAATAATTGTCTCTTACAATTGTCATTACACTTCCAGTAGATAATAAATAATTTGACAATGTAATAGTAAGTGTGCCAGAGCGTGTAATGCCATTTAAAGTACATCCTGAGCCAAAGTTTACTGTAAAAATTTTAGGAAATTGACCAGGAGTAGTATTGTTCACTGAAACAGTAGCACAAGAAGCCAAAGCAGATGCTTCACTTGTGCGGTTGGAATAACTGCTGTAATTCTGTGAAAGATCTAAGCCATAATTAAAATCCATTTCACTGGAAAAATCTGCAACAGCATTAGCTGTAACTAAATCTTTATCTGTTTCGTTTTTTGTTGTTGTATTGTCTTCTTTATTGCAAGATAAAAATAGAGCAGATACTAAAAAAGGAAAGTATAATTTTAAGTTTTTCATGGTAAAAGTTTTTTTATTATGACATATGACTATAATTTGATTAAAAGGTTTAATGAAGTGTTTTTTATAGTCAATATTTAATTTAAATCTAAATAATTGTAAATAAATTAGTTTACTAAATTAATTGTTGTATCTTTGTGTCATAATTATAGGTTACTGCCTTTGCCTTTTCTGACGTAGTTTAAAGTCAAATTTCTCCTTTCTCAGTTTTCGCTTTTTCAGCCACCCGAGTATTACCACTTTTTTAGTGTATAGGTCTTTCTTTTAAAGTTAGATTTCGTTGTACAATAATTATTTTTTGAAATTTAATTTTAAACAGAATATATATGGCAGATTCTTTTTCTAAAAAAGAAGGAAACAAAAAAAAAGCTAAGAAAAAACAAGACAAAGCACTTAGAAGAGAAGATAGAAAAGTAAATAACAATAAAGGTAAGAGTTTAGAAGACATGCTTATTTATGTGGATAAAAATGGAAATTTTACCTCAATACCTCCTCATCTTCAGTCAGAGGATGATTTAATCGAAAGAAATATCACATCTAATGAAACCTCTGAAATTCATGGTGGAATGATCAACTTTTTACATGAAAAAGGATATGGTTTCATCACAGAAGACAAAACTCGAGATTCATTATTCTTTAACTATGATGTAACTACTTTTCCATTTAAGAAAAACGATAAAGTAACTTTTAAAAAAGAGGTAAGTTTAAAAGGCTTCAAGGCTACCCACATAACAAAAAAATAAACAATTTTAATTAATACATAATGCAAGAAGGTAAAGTAAAGTTTTTTAATGAGTCAAAAGGTTTTGGATTCATTACACAATTAGACGGAGGACAAGATATTTTTGTTCACGCAACAGGATTAATCGATAACGTTTCAGAAGATGATACTGTTATTTTTGAAGTTGAAAATACACCAAAAGGATTAACGGCTATAAATGTAAAGAGAAAATAATTTCTTTTTTTGATTTGTTTGAGAAGCTACTAAGTGATTAGTAGCTTTTTTATTGAGCATTGAAGTACAAAATTAAATCCTTTACTCAAAAAAAATCCTGATTAGTTTTTACTAATCAGGATATGTTTTAATAAATACTGAACCTATTTTAAGGCTTCAAAACTTTTTTTAACAAAAGCGGTTAATTCTTCACCTTTTAGTAATCCTTGAGAAAGTTTAGCTATATCTAAGGCTTGTTTTACCAGTTCTTTTTGAACTTCTTCACTACTATTTAAAATAGAAGTAGCTAATTCCGAATTTGTATTTACCACTAAGTTATACATATCTGGGAAATTCCCCATACCAAACATGCCACCGCCACCTGTTTGACTCATTTCTTTCATTCTTCTCATAAATTCAGGTTGTGTTATGATGAAAGGGGCTGTTGTGCTATCTAAAGCTTCCATCTGAACGGTGTAATTTTCTTTAGGAACAGAGGCTTCAATAGTAGCTTTTAATTTTTCTTTTTCTTCATCTGTTAATTTAGAGATGGCCTCTTCGTCTTTTTGAATTAATTTATCAATGTGATCTGAATCAACGCGTGCAAAAGTTAAATTTTCATTATCAGCTTCTAATTTTTGTATTAAATGAGATACAATTGGAGAGTCTAATAACAATACTTGATATCCTTTTTCTTTAGCATGAGCAATGTAACTGTGTTGAGCCTCTTTATTTGAAGCATATAATACAACTAACTTACCATTTTTATCCGTTTGAGTAGAAGAAATAGCTTCTTTCAATTCTGCTAAGGTATAATATTTGTCATCTGTGGTTGGATATAAAACAAAATCTCCTGCTTTTTCATAAAACTTGGGTTCAGATAACATTCCATATTCCAATACAATTTTAATATCGTTCCATTTTTTCTCAAAATCTTCACGATTTTCATTGAATAAGGATTTTAATTTATCTGAAACTTTTCTAGTGATGTAATTTGAAATTTTCTTTACATTTCCATCAGCTTGAAGATAAGAACGTGAAACATTTAAAGGAATATCAGGGGAATCAACCACACCTTTAAGCATCATTAAAAATTCAGGTACAATGCCTTCTACATTATCAGTTACGAATACCTGATTTTGGTACAATTGGATTTTATCTTTTTGAATTTGTAAGTCAGAACTTAATTTAGGGAAATACAAAATACCAGTCAAGTTAAATGGATAATCAACATTTAAATGAATGTTGAATAAAGGTTCGTCAAATTGCATAGGATACAATTCACGGTAGAAATTTTTGTAATCTTCCTCGGTTAGTTCACTTGGCTGCTTCGTCCATGCAGGATTCGGATTGTTAATAATGTTATCAACATCTATGTATTCAGTTTTATAGTCTTCTCCAGCATTTTCAGGTTTTGGAAGTGCTTCTTTTTTTGTTCCAAATTTAATTGGAACGGGCATAAATTTGTTATATTTAGTTAACAATTCACGAATCTTAGATTCTTCTAGAAAATCAAGTGAATCTTCTGCTACGTGTAAAATGATTTCAGTTCCTCTCTCTGTTTTCGCATAAGGCTCTAGAGTAAATTCAGGGCTTCCATCACAAGTCCAATGCGCTGCTGGTTCGTCTTTAAAAGATTTAGTAATGATTTCTACTTTTTCAGCAACCATAAAAGCCGAGTAAAAACCTAATCCGAAGTGCCCAATAATGCCAGCATCTTTTGCTGAATCTTTGTATTTGTTTAAAAATTCTTCTGCACCAGAAAAAGCAACTTGATTGATGTATTTTTCTACTTCATCAGCAGTCATTCCTAAACCTTGGTCAATGATATGGATTTTTTTATTTTCCTTGTCTATTTTTACTTCAATAATAGGATTGCCATATTCTACTTTAGCTTCGCCAATAGAGGTTAGGTGTTTTAATTTTAAAGTTGCATCAGTTGCATTAGAGATTAATTCACGAAGAAAAATTTCGTGATCACTGTACAAGAATTTTTTAATCAAGGGGAAGATGTTCTCTACCGAAACATTAATTTTTCCTGTTGCCATATATTTTCTAAATTTTAAATTTTATGTTTGTGAATAATTCTTTTCAAAAAAAATACCAAACTTTTGCACGTGACAAAATGTCGGACTTTAAATTTTGTAACACATTCCTTTTATTAATAAATGATTTTTAGTAAACATTTGGTAATTTTGTTGAAGTAAATTTTTTAATCATGAAGAAAATTATTTTTTTAATTTTGGTAACTACCTTTTTAGTGGGTTGTAAATCGAATCCAGCAACAAAATTGGATATGAAATCAGAGATAGCCTTAAAAGGAAATTGGACTGTAACTAAGGTAGTTTATCCTGGTTCAGATTATATAAAGGTAACATCTTTTGATATTGCAGATTCACAGTGTTTTGTTGGTAGTCAATGGAAATTTGTATCTAATAATAATACTGGAGAAATGAAGCTTAATAATAGTAGTTGTACTTCTTTTGATAGCAAAATTACTTGGTTTATCAATAAAGAAGGGAATTTAGTTATGAAATTTTTAAGTGAGGGAATTAAAGCAAAACATACTTTGAGTGGATATGTTTTAAAAGTTGCAAATAGCACACCAAATAGTTTTCAACTTATTGATAGAATAAGTGTAGGTAATAAACCAACCGAAGTAGTGTATCAATTTTCACGAATGTAAAAAGAGCCGATATGAAAGTAAATAAAGGAACATTAGGAACTGTAATTTTAGCTTCTACTATTTTAATTTCAAGTTGTGAAGCAGTTAAGAATACGAACAGAACGCAAAGGGGTGCCGCTATTGGTGCGGTTTCAGGAGCGGTTATTGGTGGCGTTTTAGGGAATAATATTGGTAAAGGCGGTAAAGGTGCCTTAGGAGCAGTGATTGGTGGTGTAGTTGGTGGTGTAGCAGGAGGTCTAATTGGTAATAAAATGGATAAACAAGCTCGTCAAATTCAGGAACAACTTCCAGGTGCTAAAGTAGAACGAGTGGGTGAGGGAATTAAATTAGTATTGGGAGAAAATGCAGTAAAATTTGAGTTTAACAAAGCTTCGTTAACTTCAGCAGCTAAACTTAATTTAGATAAATTGGTCCCTGTTTTTAAAGAATATGCCGATACAGATATAAAGATATATGGCTATACTGACAGTGTAGGTTCTGATGATTATAATATGAATTTGTCTGAACAAAGAGCTAATTCAGTAAAAACATATCTTGCTAGTAAAGGGCTTGTTGCTTCACGTTTTCAAATTGTCGGTATGGGAGAGTTAGATCCTATTGCATCAAATGATACTGATGCGGGAAGAAGTGAAAATAGACGTGTAGAATTTGCTATTGTGGCGAATCAAAAAATGATTGATGATGCTCAAAGAGAAGCAGGTAGATAATTGCTTTTTTAAAAAATAGCATTAAAAAAAAAGATAAATGCTCCAAGTAAAGATAAATGCGTTTTCTTATTTAGATAAAACAAACCTTGAAGATATTGATTTTTCAATTCAGGAAGGAACAAATTTAGCCTTAATAGGTGAAAGTGGATGTGGTAAAAGTACTTTGTTGAAAATTATTTATGGTTTATTTGATTGCGATGAGGGAGTATTATTTTGGAAAGAAAATCAAATTTTAGGTCCAAAGTATCATTTAGTACCAGGAATGCCATTTATGAAATATTTAGCTCAAGACTTTGATTTGATGCCCTTTATTACTGTTGGTGAAAATGTGGGTAAGTTTTTATCAAATTTTTATCCAGAAGAGAAACAGCGACGAATAGATGAACTATTAGATTTAGTTGAAATGTCAGAATATAAGCAGGTCAAAGCAAAATTCTTAAGCGGCGGTCAAATGCAACGTGTCGTTTTAGCCCGAGTTTTAGCGCAAGAACCTGAAGTTTTGTTGCTAGATGAACCATTTAGTCATATAGATAATTTCAGAAAAAATACACTTAGAAGAAAGATATTTAAGTATTTAAAAGAAAAAAGTATTACCACTATTATAGCAACGCATGATGTAAATGATGTATTGTCTTTTTCAGATGAGGTAGTAGTTTTAAAACAGGGTAAGATTATTGATTTAGGAACTACTATTCAAATTTATCAAAGGCCTAAGCATATATATACTGCATCTCTTTTTGGTGATGTAAATGAAGTTAAAGGTGATTATCTTAATAAATCTTCAAAAACATTAATTATATATCCAAATCAGTTGGAAGTAGTAGATTGGTCTACTTTTTTAGTAGAGGTAAAAGCTGCTTACTTTAAAGGCGCTTATTTTTTAAATGAAGCTACTTATGAAGAGGGTGTTGTTTTTTTTGAGTCCGAGTTGAATTGGACAGATCAAAAGGTTTATTTACAATATAAAAATACCCCCAAATAGTTTCTAACTTTTGAGGGTAGTGCATTTTTATAGTTTTTTTAATTTTTGAGATATTTATCTAAGAATTGTTCTTGTTCCCATAATAAATGTAAGATGTTGTCTTTTGCAGCATATCCGTGACTCTCTTTTGGTAATAAAACTAGTCTAACAGGTGCCCCTAGTCCTTTTAATGCTTGGAAGTAGCGTTCTGATTGTAACGTAAAAGTTCCTGGATTATTGTCTGCATCTCCATGAACAAGTAACAAAGGTGTTTTCATTTTGTCAGCATTCATAAAAGGAGACATTTCATTGTATATTGCAGGAATATCCCAATAATTTCTTTGTTCACTCTGGAAACCAAATGGTGTCAACGTTCTGTTATAAGCGCCACTTCTAGCAATTCCACAAGCAAATAGCTTAGAATGAGTTAATAAGTTAGCGGTCATAAAAGCACCATAGGAATGTCCTCCAATGCCAACTTTATTTCTATTGATGTAACCCAATTGATCTATTGCATTGATGGCTGCCTCGGCATTGTCAACCAACTGAGAGATGAAGGTGTCATTTGGTTCAGTTTTTCCTTCTCCAATAATAGGAAATGAGGCATCATCTAAAACGGCATAACCTTTTGTTACCCAATACACAAAAGAACCATAATTTGGAAATGTAAATTCATTAGGGTTTTTATTTACTTGACCTGCCGAATTTTTATCTTTGAATTCTTCTGGATAAGCCCAAATTAATAAAGGAAGCTTTTCTTTCTTGGCTGTTTTGTCATATCCTGCAGGTAGATAGAGTGTTCCTGATAATTCTACTCCATCTTTCCTTTTATATTTGATAACTTCTTTATTTACGTTTTTGATACTTTCAAATGGATTTGTAAATGAAGTAATAGGAGTTAATTTATTTTTAGATTTAATATTGCGTAAATAGTAATTAGGATATTCATTTTTTGATTGAATCATTACTAAAACATCTCCTTTTTTTAAATCTTCGATAGAAATTAAATCTTCTTTTTTGTCCTTATAAGTAGAGATGTAGATTTTTTTATTTTCTAAAGTTTTTAAATTGAATTCAGAAATAAAAGGGAATTGTCCTTCTTTTGTAAATCCATCTCCAATTAAGTAGCTTTTATCATTTTCAATGGCTAAAACGAATCTATTGAATTGGTTTTTTTTGGTTTCAAAATTCCCTGGATCGGAATAAATGTCTTGCGAATTTCTATCAAAGATAATTTGAGGCGCTTGATTGGGATTTGAAGGGTTGATTAAATACGTTTTCGCGTTTCTTGTGTCGTACCAACTATCATAAACAATAGCATAGTTTTCATTACCCCAAGTAATTCCTCCAAAACGTTGCTTGGTTTTCAAAAGAGAAATTGGGCTTTGGTTAAAAGGGGCTTGCCATGTATAAACTTCATCTCTTAATTCTACTTGTTTGGCTTGATCTCCTCCGTCTAATGCTTCAACAAAAAATAATGTAGCAGCTACATCAGGTCTCCACGCCATATTTCTTTTTCCAGCTCTGACTGAAGAAAAACCTTTAGGCATAATTTCTGTTAAAGGAACTTCATTCACTACTTTTATTTCTCTACCATTTAAATCATACACAATTGATTTTTGTGGAAAACGACTCATTGGTACAATATAAGAATATGGTTTTTGGATAGTGGTTAACATAATATAGTTTCCATCTGGGGAAAAGCTTTCACCCGCATAAATAGCAGCACTTTTAAAAAGTTTTGCCTCCCCTGAAGTAGTTATTAAATACAATTCAGAAGTGGTAATGATATCAAAATTAGTTTCATCAGTTTTGTTTTTTAATAAATCTTGATAAGTTCTGTTTTGAGATTTTGAACCATCACTAGTAGAAACTGTTGGTCCTGTAGGTAGATCTTTTTTTGTATCAATTAGAGCAGGTCTATTTTTAGGCAATACTTTTATTAAAAGTTCATTGTTATTGTGCCAGGTGTATGGACTACCCAAATTAGCATTTAAGTTGTCCTCTGTAATTTTTCGAGCGATTTGATTTGGAACATCAATTATCCATAGTTCTACACCTTTTTTGGTTGTATTTGTAAATGCAATTTTATTCTCGCTTGGAGACCAGCTGACATTTGTAATTTTTGCATTTTCAGGAATTCCTTTTACTTGTAATTCTTTTTTATCACTAATTTTTCTGATTTTCAAATTATTAATATAAGTAACGGTACTAGAAATATTAGTAACAGGATTAATTCTCAAACCACCAAGTCGTAATTCTTCTTGATTAAGATCATCTAACGTTTTGTAAGTATTACGATAAGTTAATAGCATGTATTCTTTTTTGTTATCCATACTTACAGATGGTGCTCTTTGGTAATCAGCTAAATCTAAAATAGGTTTTGATGGCTTTTGAAACGTTACATTTTCTTGGGCAATAGACCAATTCAAACTGACTATCGTTGCAAGGGCAAGGAACTTTAACTTCATATTTTTATGTTTAATGGTTGGATTTATTATATGATTATAAAATTAGTGTGTTCTCAAAATGCTTTGTTACAAAATTTCGTTAAAATTTAACCTTTTTAAAGATAGAAGTAGCTAAGAGATATACAATTAAAGTTATAGTGAACATTACCAGAATAGAATGGCTAATGCCAAGAAGTATTTATTTGTAAAGACGAGTTAGTTTACAAAAGATAAAAAATAGTAAATTTGCCCACTATTTAAATTTCAATTTATGTATCATTCAAAAATAACGGGTTTAGGTTATTACGTGCCTGAAAATGTAGTAACTAATGATGATTTGTCTAAAATAATGGACACTAATGATGAGTGGATTCAAGAACGAACAGGTATTAAAGAAAGACGACATGTAAGTAATGCAGACGACACAACCACTTCTATGGGAGTAAAAGCAGCAAGAATGGCTATTGAGCGTTCTGGCTTAACTACTGAAGATATTGATTTTGTTGTTTTTGCAACGTTAAGTCCTGATTATTATTTTCCAGGACCAGGAGTTATGGTACAAAGAGATTTAGGGCTAAAAACGGTTGGTGCTTTAGATATCAGAAATCAATGTTCTGGTTTTGTTTATGGTCTTTCAGTAGCTGATCAATTTATAAAAACAGGAATGTATAAGAATGTTTTAGTAATTGGTTCAGAAGTGCATTCAAGAGGATTGGATATGACTACTAGAGGTCGTGGAGTTTCTGTTATCTTTGGAGACGGAGCAGGAGCAGCTGTGCTTTCAAGAACAGAGGATACTTCAAAAGGTATTTTGTCTACTCATTTGCATGCAGAAGGTCAACATGCAGAAGAGTTATCTTTAATTGCACCTGGAATGGGAAAACGTTGGGTTACTGATATTATTAAAGATAACGACCCTAATGATGAAAGTTATTATCCTCACATGAATGGTCAATTTGTATTTAAAAATGCAGTGGTACGTTTTAGTGAAGTAATTATGGAAGGTTTACAAACTAATAATTTGCAGGTTTCAGACATTAATATGTTGATTCCGCATCAGGCCAATTTAAGAATTTCTCAATTTATTCAACAGAAGTTTAAGTTGACAGATAATCAAGTATACAATAACATACAAAAATATGGTAATACAACTGCAGCGTCTATTCCTATTGCGTTAACTGAGGCGTGGGAGCAAGGTAAAATTAAAGAGGGCGATTTGGTTGTTTTAGCAGCTTTTGGCTCTGGATTTACTTGGGGAAGTGCTATAATTCGTTGGTAAATTATGAATGACTTTTTTCTAGATAAATTTCAATATACTTTTGATAAAAATCATGAAATGATTGCTTATCTCATTCAAAATGAATCAAAGTTAAATGATAAAATCCATGTTTTGATTTCTCATACTTTAAATGCACATGAAATCTGGATGACTAGAATTTTGAAAATAACAACTCAATATGGAGTATGGCAATTACACAATTATGCTAGTTTGATTGATATAAACAAAGAAAATTTTTACTTAGCTAGAAAAATTTTAGAGGAGAAAGATTTGAATGAGCGTGTAGATTATGTTACATCTTCTGGGGAATTGTTTTCAAATGTATTGAATGAAATTTTATTTCATGTTGTCAATCATTCTTCTTATCATCGGGCTCAAATAAATTCTGAATTAAAAAATTTAGGATTACAACCTTTAATAACGGACTATGTTTTTTATAAAAGACAATAAAAAAAGCGTTCAGATTTTTTCTGAACGCTTTTTTAATGAATATTTTAATGATTAAAACATTCCACCACCACCTTGAGTTTCTTGTTTGTCTCTTTGTTTTCTTTGTAGTTCACGGTTTTTCCCACCACCAAAGTTGTAGTTAAATCCTAAATAGAACGTTCTGCTTTCCCAGTGAAATTCACCCATGCTGCGATAAGGAATATTTCCTTCAAAAGCGAAGTGCATCATATTGAAAACATCATTCAAACGTGCTGAAATTGTTCCTTTTCCTTGTAATACTGAATAGTTCGCTCCTAAATCCATTTTATACATTGCTTTTCTTGCAAATTGTAAACTTAGGTCTCTTCCTCTGTACATACCGAATAAATTGAATTTCAAATTCTTAGTTGCAGAAAACGTATTGTTTAAACGAGTATTAAATGTAGTTACATCTACTTCTGCATTTTCCATTAAGCCAGTGTCTAAATTAGAAACAGTTCCTCTGACTGTTTTAAAATAAATATCAGCACTAGCATTTGTTGACCACCATTTAGTTAATTTTAAATTAGCATTAATTTCAGCTCCCATAGATTGGTTATTCTTAAAATTACTAAACGACATAATGTAAAAGTTGGTATCGTTAGGGTCTGTAAAAGTAACTCTTGAAATCTCATCCTGAATTAATCTATAAAATACAGCTGATGTAATAGAACCAATTTTAGTAATTCGAGTGTAATTCAATTCAAATGAATTGGTGAATTGAGGTTCTAATGCAGGGTTTCCTCTTGATTCCATGTTTACAGTTCTCCATTCTCTAATTGGATTAATCTGACCATTACTTGGACGATCCACCCTTCTTGTGTAATTAATGTTAAACGTGTTGTTGTCGTTAGGTTTATAAGACAAATAAGCAGATGGGTAAATTGTAAAAATTTCATCAGTAATAGTTGCATCAGAATTTAAACTTGCATCGGTCGATTCTTTTTTAGGATGAGCATACAAGTTATACAACTCTGCTCTAGCACCAACCTGAGCACTGAATTTTCCAAATGATTTACTATAATTAGCATACAACGCATGTATATTTCTATTGTAGTCAAATTTATTAGTTGTGGTTGCTGTTGCTTGAAAATCGTTGAAGAGATTTTTTCCACCTTGTAAACGAGTTTCATATCCTACTTCTAATTTTGCCGATTCTGAAATCGGATTCACATAATCAATATTAAATTGAGAATACGTGGATTTTCCAGAAATGTCATTTAAACTATAAATGTTGTTGTTTAAAAAATTAGAGATATCATCATTATCTGTTATAGAATGATTAACTTGGAAATCAATTGTCTCTCCTTTTTTAGCAAAATTGTGTTTATAAGCTAAATCATAAGTTTGAGTTGTATTACCACTGTTATTCCAATTGTCCTGAACCGCATCTGCTAAAGTTAAATAATCAGAAATAGTTCTAGATTCTCCTTTACCGTCAAAGAAATTCCAGTTTGTGAAAAAAGATAAGGTATTGTTGTCATTTATGTAATAGTCGGCACCTATTTTTAATAAATGAGAAGTATTAACATTCGAAAATTTAAAATCTTGTGAATTTTCAAAACCTACACGCTCACTGTCTACAAATCCAAAGTTTCTGTTTTTTCCATGGTTGAAGCCGTAATTGGTATAAAAATTTACTTTCCCTACTTTGTAATTCAAGTTCAACGATTGATTGGTTTTTGGAGTAACACCAAAAGTAACACCTGAAGTAATAGAACCATTAAAGCCTCCTTTGGTATTTTTATGCAAAATGATGTTAATGATACCACTGTTTCCCTCTGGGTTGTATTTTGCAGATGGATTAGTAATTAACTCCACTTGTTTGATTGAAGCAGATGGAATTTGTTGTAATAATTGAGTTGCATCAATATTTGTTGGTTTACCGTCTATTAAGACACGAACATTTGAATTCCCTCTTAGGCTTAATTCCTTCGTTTGAGGGTCAATACTAACAGTTGGAATGTTATTGAAAATTTCAGAGGCAGTTGTTCCTGAAGCAATTAAATCTTTACCTACATTAACTACTTTTCGGTCTGCTTTTTGTTCAATAGTAGAACGCTCTTTTACTACTGTTACGGTCTCAATTTCCTTAGACTCACTAGCAATTGAAATAGTTCCTACATTTACTGAGTTTGAAGTAGATAAATTAACTTCTTGACTATATTTTTTGTAGCCTACAAAGTTAACTTCTAAAAGTAAATTTTTATTTACTAAATTAGAAAACGTAAAACTTCCGTCTTCTTTTGTTGCCGCAGAAGCTACTACTTTGCCGTTTTCTTTCACTAAAACAGTCGAATAACCAATTCCTTCTTTGGATTGACTGTCAATAATTTTTCCTGTAATACTTCCGTTTTTTTCCTGAGCTACTAGGCTGGAAATAAAGATAAAAAACGAAAATAAAGTAATTTTGATTTTCATGATTGATGATGATTTTAAATATGCATTTTGTTTTGTTTACAAGCGTTAGTCAACGGTTTATCTTTTTTGTTACAAATTAATTTATCGAATTACTAAAAAACGTATCTTTGCACACCTAAAAAATAACACTATGTCATTACAACAAATTCTTACGGAACAAATTCAAAAAGCGGTCAATGAATTGTTCGCTATTTCTATTGAAAAAGTTGAATTTCAAGCAACAAGGAAAGAGTTTGAAGGAGATATTACTATGGTAGTTTTTCCCTTAGTAAAAGTGTTAAAAGGCAACCCAGTTGAAATAGGAACAAAAATTGGGAATTACTTGGTTCAATATGTTGCTGAAGTAGAAAAGTTCAATGTAGTTGCAGGTTTTTTAAATATTGTAATTTCAGATGCTTTTTATATTAACTATTTCAACGGTATAAAATCAAATGAAACTTTTGGTTTTGTAAATCATAACACAGAAGAAAAAGCGGTTATGGTGGAATATTCGTCACCTAACACGAATAAACCATTGCATTTAGGTCATATCCGTAATAATTTATTGGGTTATTCGGTAGCTGAAATCTTAAAGGCATCGGGTAAAAAAGTATATAAAACGCAAATCATTAATGATCGTGGCATTCATATTTGTAAATCCATGTTGGCTTGGCAAAAATTTGGAAACGGACAAACTCCTGAAACTACCGGTTTAAAAGGAGATAAGTTGGTTGGAAATTTTTATGTAGAATTTGATAAAGCCTATAAATCAGAAATTAATGAATTAATTGCTCAAGGAAAAACGGAAGAGGAAGCTAAAAAACAAGCGCCTTTGATGTTAGAAGCTCAAGAAATGCTACGTAAATGGGAAGCAGGTGATGAAGAAGTAGTAGCGCTTTGGAAAACGATGAATCAATGGGTGTATGATGGATTTGCAATTACTTACAAGAATTTAGGGGTTGATTTTGATTCCTACTACTACGAAAGTAATACCTATTTATTAGGGAAAGATGTAGTGGAAGAAGGGTTAGCGAAAGGTGTGTTTTTTAAAAAACCAGACGGCTCGGTTTGGATTGATTTAACTGCTGAAGGTTTAGATGAAAAATTAGTTTTACGTTCTGATGGTACTTCGGTTTATATGACGCAGGATATTGGTACAGCAATTCAACGTGTAAAAGATTTTCCGGATATTGGAGGAATGGTGTATACGGTAGGAAACGAACAAGATTATCATTTTAAGGTTTTGTTCTTAATTCTTAAAAAATTAGGATTTGATTGGGCACAACATTTATTCCATTTGTCATACGGTATGGTGGAATTACCTTCAGGTAAAATGAAATCGCGTGAAGGAACAGTAGTAGATGCCGATGACTTAATGCATGAAATGACCACAACAGCTCAAACCATTTCTGAAGAATTAGGAAAATTAGATGGATATTCAGAAGAGGAAAAAGCCGTTTTATACAAAACCATTGGTTTGGGCGCCTTAAAGTACTATATGTTGAAAGTAGATCCTAAGAAAACAATGATGTTTAATCCAGAGGAATCTGTCGATTTTAATGGAAATACAGGTCCGTTCATACAATATACCTATGCGCGTATTCAATCCATTTTACGTAAAGCAGATTTTGAATATAAAACAGTTGTTGTTGAGACTATCGATTTACACGAAAAGGAAAAAGAATTAATCAAACAAATACAATTGTTTCCTGAAGTCATTCAGCAAGCTGCAGAAAATCATAGTCCAGCTTTAGTAGCCAATTATACGTATGACTTGGTTAAAGAATTTAACTCCTTTTATCAAAATGTATCTATTTTAGGTGAAGATGAGGTGGCTAAAAAAACATTCCGTGTACAATTGTCCTATTTGGTTGGGAATACCATTAAAAATGCATTTAGCTTATTAGGTATTCAGGTGCCTGAACGCATGTAATTGATAAATTTAAAATCTATTTTCTGAATTTTTTACTATACTAATGAGCAACAATAAATCGTATTTTTTTCAATCATGGGCCATCGTATTGATTGCTATTGTTTCATTTATTGGATTTAAGTCTTTTTTGCCAAAAAAATTATTTCCAGATTCTACTGTTGATGGAAAAAATGTGGTAGTTGATAGTTTATTGTTAGATGCGGTTGCAAATGGTGATAAAACGCAAGAAAAAGATACCTTAACTAATACCACAATTAAGTTTAATTCTAATCCTTTGGGAATTCAATTTCCAGATGAGAAATATGAACAATATAAAGGGTACCAATATCTAATTCCATTTTTTGAAAAATTATTCCAATTGGAAACAAAAAAACAAGGAAAAACCCGTATCGCTTACTTTGGTGATTCCATGACTGATGGAGATTTAATTGTACAAGATGTTCGCTCATTATTTCAAGATAAGTTTGGTGGAGAAGGTGTTGGTTTTGTAAATATTACTTCAGAATCAGCTGCTTCACGTGGTTCTATTGTGCATGAGTATTCTCCAAATTGGAAAGCCCAATCGTATTTGAAAGTGAAAAGTCCAAGTCGTTCTTTCGGAGTAAATGGAGCTGTTTTTTTTGTAAAAGATACGATTAATCCAACATGGGTAAAATACAAAGCATTCAAAACCCGACATGCCACAACGTTAAATAATCCCACTTTATTTTATGGGAAATCTTCAAAAAAAGGAGCCAAATTAAGATACATTCTTGGAAAAGATACTGTTTATAAAAATTTGAATCCGACTTCAATCTTGAATGCTACAACGGTTTCCGCTTCTACTAAATCATTGAAATTGAATTTTGTTAATTCAGATTCTATTCCTTTTTATGGGATGAATTTTGACGATGGAAAAGGAGTACATGTTGATAATTTTTCTTCAAGAGGAAATTCTGGTTTGCCACTAAGCAACCTAAATAAAGATTTAATGAATGCATTCCAACAAAAGTTGGGTTATGATTTAATCATTCTTCAATTTGGAACTAATGTTCTAAATTATGGTTCGTTAAATTATGGTTGGTACGAGAAAAAAATGAAAAATGTAGTAGCTCATTTAAAAGAATGTTTTCCAGGTGCTGCAATTCTTATCATTTCAACTGCAGATAAATCGACTAAATATGAGTTAACTATGAAAACAGATTCTGCAGTAGTTCCTTTAGCTTCAGCTCAAAAGAGATACGCTGTTCAGGCAGAATCTGGATTTATTAACTTGTATACTTTAATGGGAGGTGATGGTTCTATGGTAAAATGGGTGGAAGAAGTGCCTGCAAAAGCCAATAAAGATTATACTCATTTTAATCATAGAGGTGCCAAACAAATCGCAGGTTTAATTTATAAACAATTGATAGATGGTTATGAAGAATATAAAGTTTTGAGAGCCACTGCCTCTAGAAAGAGAAAACCAAAAACGTCAGCTGTAAATGATAGTAATGTTCCTGTAATTAAAGATTCAATACATGAATAAAATTATAGTCATACTTGCTCTTTTTGGGACTTTATTTGTTCATGCTCAGACCGATTCGCTTGCTACTTCGGATAGTATTCGTGTGGTAATAGATTCGGTAGCTATTCCTCCGGATAGTATTGAAACGCCCTTAGATATTTCCAATTTTGAGCCGTATCATAATGTGATTCAAAATGATAAGGCTTTAAAACAAATATTTGAAAAATTATATCAATTGGAACAAACCAAACAAGGAAAAGTTCGAATTGTACATATTGGCGATTCACATATTCAAGCCGATTTATTCACTTCTGTTATGCGTTTGCGTTTCCAACAAGTGTTTGGTAATGGTGGTTTTGGATTTACTTTTCCTTACAGTTTAGCCAATACAAATAACAGTGCGCCTCTACGTTTTACTGGATCGGGTGGCTTTTCCTCTGCTCGTAATTTATTCGCTGATGTTTCAAAACCCGTGGGTGTAAGTGGAATTTCCTTAGAGCCTAAGCAAAAGAATTTTCATATTGATCTTTTAATTAAAGATTCACAATATGATTTTACAGTATTAAAATTAATTTCTCCACAAAATAATTCGATATTTCAAGTTTCTTTTGCCAAAAAGGCCTCTAGTGTTCAAGAAAAAGTAGCAGTCAAAACAGCGGTGACTTCTTCGCACAAAGTAAAACCTGGAGAAGTATTAGGAACTATAGCAAATAAATACAATATTTCTATAAAACAACTGAAACAGGCTAATGGTCTAAAAAGTGATTTTATTAGAGATGGAAAGGTATTAAAAATTCCAGGAGGTAAATCTAAAGTTTCCTATAAAACAGTAACTAAGAATACCTATTCTTATGAACCAATAGCTTTAGAAAAATCAGCCTTTACAAATAATTACATTTCAAGTCGTCCATTAGATAAAATTACAATAATAGGAAATGATTCCATTGAAAAATTTGCTTTAAATGGCATTATTTTGGAAAATTCTAATCCAGGAGTGACCTATAGTGGAATTGGAGTAAATGGTGCTAAAGCAGGGGATTATACTAAATTTCCCTTGTTTTTTGAACAGATTCCAGCTCTTGAAGCCGATTTATTCGTTATTTCATTAGGAACAAATGAAAGTTTTGATAAACAAGAAGGTCAAAATTATTATTATAATTTGAGAAAAATGATTGAAGGAATAAAGGCTAAAGCGCCACAAGCATCCATTTTAGTTACAACGCCACCGCCTTCTAAATTGCATCGTAAAAATTACAACAGTTATATTGATAGTTATAGCCAAATAATACAAGAACAAGCGCCATTAGATCAATTTGCAGTTTGGAATTTGTTGGATGTATTTGGAGGAAATAAGAACATTATATTGAATTCTAGAATGGGATTGATGGCAAAAGATAAAGTACATTATTCAAAATTAGGCTATGAAAAACAAGCCGAATTGTTTTTTGGTGCTTTTATTCAATCGTATGAATTATTTAAATCAGAAAAATAAGTGATAGACGTGTTGCAAGATTGGTTTACAAAAAATATTGGAGTGCTAACTCCGGAGCAAATAAAAGCTTGGTTTGTTTTTGATGAAAAAGCACCGTTGTTATTTAATACGGGGTTGTTTTTAGGCTTGTTTTTGGTATTTTATTTTTGGTATATTTTACTAAGAAAAGCCAATACAGTGCGCATGTTGTATGTGATTGCTTTTTCATTGTTTTTCTATTATAAATCAAGTGGTGTTTATTTTTTATTATTACTAGGCTCTTCAATTGTAGACTATAATCTTGGAAATTTGGTGCATCGTACCACCAGAGAAGTCAATAAAAAATTGTGCTTAGCATTCAGTGTTGTATTGAATTTAGGCTTTTTGGGTTACTTTAAATACAGTAACTTTTTAGTAGATATTACAAATAATTTAACAGGTTCAAAATTTGCTTTTTTCGATGTGATTTTACCTGTAGGTATTTCGTTTTATACATTTCAATCGATTAGTTATATTATTGAAGTATACCGTAAAGAAATAGAACCTACCAAAGGCTATATCGATTATTTGTTTTTTGTTTCGTTCTTTCCACAATTAGTAGCTGGTCCAATCGTAAGAGCTAAAGATTTTTTACCTCAAATTTACCAAAAGTTACATGTTTCTCAAGAGGATATAAATCGTGCTTTCTTATTGATTATAGGTGGTTTAATTAAGAAAACTGTAATTTCAGATTATATATCTATTAATTTTGTGGACCGTATATTTGATTTGCCAAACAGTTATACTGCTTTTGAAAATTTAATGGCTGCCTATGGATATACTATTCAGATTTATTGTGATTTTTCAGGGTATTCCGATATGGCTATTGGGGTAGCTTTGTTGCTTGGATTTAAATTACCAACCAATTTTAGAACACCTTATCAATCGGCTTCAATTACTGAATTTTGGAGAAGATGGCATATTTCCTTATCTACTTGGTTAAAAGACTTTTTATACATATCAGTTGGAGGAAACAGAAAAGGAACTTTTGCCGGATTTTTATTTCCTGCTTTGTTTTTCTTTGGAGTTATAGTTTGGGGAATTTCATTTTCAAGTACGAGTAACATTCCACTAATTTTAGGTGTGGTTTCTTTGGTGATATTTTGTTTAACTTTTCTTTTGTCAAAAGATAGAGAGCGTACCATGTTTACAAATGTAAATTTGATGACTACCATGTTGCTAGGTGGTTTATGGCACGGGGCAAGTATCCGATTTATTATTTGGGGGGCTTTACATGGTTTGGCGTTGGCAGTTCATAAAATTATCTTGGAAATTTTCCCAAATAAAGACGAAAATAAAAAAACTATTTTATCAAGTTTTACTCGCGTTTTATCCATACTTCTTACCTTTCATTTTGTTGCCTTTTGTTGGATTTTCTTTCGTGCGAAAGACTTTGCTACAGCATTGCAAGTAATTGAAAATATTGGGAAAATAACAGTAGATTTTAATCAATGGCTTGTGGTTGCTCAAGGGTATAAAAATGTATTTGCTTTAATGGCTATAGGTTACTTTTGGCATTACATACCTGAACGTGTGATGATTGCGGTTCAAAATGTTTTTGTAGCCATGCCTTTAATTGCACGTGCAATTGTATTAGGATTGATCTTTTGGCTTGTTTATGCAACTGCTTCTGCAGGCCCTCAACCGTTTATTTATTTCCAATTTTAGTAGTGTAATTTTTGTTACAATTCAAGTCGAATAATTGCGTTACATTTGTTATAGAAATTTTAGGTACTGTAGACATCACTACAATTAGTTTTATTATTAAAATCTAAGGTTTGTTTGTGATTTTTACTATTTAAACGTATTTTTAAAATATATGAAACGATTATTAACGACCAATTGGCATTTTATGCGCTATTTCAGAGTAGCAATTGCCTTGTTTTTATTTTATACTGCTTATGAAAGAGGCGAGTGGTTTTTTGCTGCTTTCGGCGTATTTTTTATGTTACAAGCAATTTTTAATATGGGATGCGGTCCGCAAGGGTGTAATGTGCCAACAAAAAAGAATGATGTATGAGTAAATTTGAAGAATTAATTAATGGAGATAAACCCGTTTTGGTTGATTTTTTTGCAACTTGGTGTGGACCTTGTAGAATGTTAGGACCAATTTTGGCTGAGGTAAAAGAGGAATTAGGGGAAAAAATCATAATTATAAAAATTGACGTAGATGCCAATCAACAAGCAGCAGCTCAATATCAAGTGAGAAGTGTTCCAACCATGTTGCTATTTAAAAATGGTAAAATGTTATGGAGACAATCTGGAGTTGTTGCAGCGGATGAACTAGTACGTATTTTAAAACCTCATTTGTAATGCAGTTGATTCTAAAATATAAATTAACCTTACTTGGTGTGGTACTTGGTGCAGGGGTTGGTTATTGGTATTATTCTAATATAGGTTGTGAGTCGGGAACTTGTGCCATTACTTCAAAACCTGTTAATAGTACCTTATATTTTGCATTAATGGGTGGTTTAGTTTTTAATATTTTTGAAAAAAAACAATCTATTAAAAAAAATTAAATAATTTTACAAAGTGAAAAGTTGGAGTTACATATTATGTTTTTATTTACTTGTATTGATGGGATTACCCACAGTGCGAGCGTTAAAAATGCAATTTGGAACACCTTGTGAACAGACTACTTGTGAATCGGATTCTTCCTGTGATAAAAATAGTTCTAATGGTTGTGAAAAAGGAAAATTTGTAATGAGTTTGAACTTTAGTCCAGTTCAATTTGTTGGTACACAAGACCTTTCTTCGATACTTTTTTCATTAGATGTAGTAAGTGATAAAAAACAAACTTCGTATTACGAAAAGATATTTATTTCTAAATATCAACAATCAATCTGGCACCCTCCAAAATTAGTTTCATAAAATTTTAGTTCAAACAATTTAAGCCTTATCTCATTTGTTAAGGTTCATTTAACTATGCAATTTTATGAAAACAAAATTAATAGCCCTTTGGATATTACTTATTGTAAATCTAGTGGCTGGTCAGTCAACGTTTGAATACGACGTTCAGTTGACACCTATAACAATCCCCAATTTGCCTGGATTGCAATCTTATGTGGTTGGTCAACACAATGGCAAATGGTTGGTATTGGGAGGAAGAAAAGATGGGTTACATGCTCGTCAACCCTTTAATGCTTTTCCTAATGCTAATAATAATACTTCAATTTATGTAATAGATGTGGCAACACAACAGTTTTGGTCTACTTCTATTACTGTATTGGATACTGGTTTGAGGGAACAATTGCAATCTACCAATATGAGTTTTTATCAAGATAATGATACCTTATATATAGTAGGAGGCTATGCTTTTTCAGTAACAGCAAATGATCATATTACATTTAACAAATTAACATCGGTCAACGTACCAAATTTAATCAATGCGGTTATTTCAGGGACAACTATTGTACCCTATTTTAAACAGATTACTAATGATGTATTTGCTTTAACTGGCGCGCAATTAGGAAAAATTGGCACCACTTTTTATTTGGTAGGAGGTCATCGTTTTGACGGGCGTTATAATCCAATGAATAACCCAACATTTACGCAAACGTATTCAAATCAAATTAGGAGTTTTACTATTGATAATACGGGTTCCCAATTAAGTTTTAGTAATTATCAAGAAGTAACGGATGCCGTTCATCTACATAGACGCGATTATAATTTGGTTCCTCAAGTATTTCCTGATGGTCAATTAGGGTATACAGTATCTTCTGGGGTGTTTCAAATAAATCAAGACTTACCTTTTTTGTATCCTGTTGATATAAAAAATTCAGGCTATATACCTCAGACCCAGTTTAATCAATTTTTGAGTAATTATCATTCCGGCAAAGTTGGTTTGTATGATGCTGCTTCAAATAGAATGCACAGCTTGTTCTTTGGTGGAATGAGTCAGTATTACTATAACTCGGGTGTTTTAGTACAGGATAATTTGGTACCCTTTGTAAAAACTATAAGTAGAGTTACTCGTTTCGCAGATGGTTCATTGGTGGAATATAATTTACCTATTGAAATGCCAGATTATAAAGGAGCTGGAGCCGAATTTATTCCAAATCATTTATTGCCTCATTATGAAAATGAAGTGTTAAAACTTAATAACATAAGTGAAAATGAATTTGTTATCGGTCATATTTATGGTGGAATACAAAGTTCAAGTATAAATCCGTTTTCAGCCAATCAAACTAATTTAACTAATTCTGATGCTTCCATTTATGAAGTGAAACTAGTTAAAAATAGTTTAAGTAGCGCATCGGCTCTTGCTGGAAATAACCCATTTGATTTTCAACTATTTCCTAATCCAACTAAAAGTAATCAAGTACAACTAACGTATAATTTACCTTACGCTACATCAATTGACTATTATGTTACTTCTTTAGAAGGTAAATTATTGGATGATGGCGAAATAGTGGATTCAAAGCAAGGTTCAAATACGTTAAATTTCACCATTGAAAATGCAACTGAAAGTCAAACCATAATCATCACATTTGTGTTTGATAAAAAATACTATGTATCAAAAAAAGTACTAAAAAATTAAAATAAATAATCATGAAAAAAGCAATTTATGTGGCTCTAGTAGCACTATTCGCATTCCAAGTAAATGCACAAGAACCAAAACAACAAAAAAAAGCAAAAACGGAGAAATCGTGTTCAGCTGCTGATAAAAAAGGCGGATGTTGTTCTGATAATAAAACAAAAGATAGTAAAGCTTCTTGTGGCGAATCAAAATCAGAAAAAAAATCTTCTTGTTGTTCATCTAAGAAGTAATTCAAATAGAGAGGTTCCTGAGTGAGCCTCTCTTTTTTTTGTGACCTATGTTACAGTTGGGTGTAACCTATGTTACTGAAAACTTTTTATTATGATTCTATATTTGCTTCATAAAAATTATCTATTATGAAGAAAATATTTTATCTAGCTTCACTTTTTCTCTTTGCAGTAGTGCTAAATGCTCAAGATACCTTGGTAATTACTAAAGTGGATGTAATAAGCAAAGTGAAAGAAGAAAATTTACAAATAAAAATCGCTGAGAAAAATGTACAAGCGGCAAAAGCGGATTACAGACAATCGAATGCTATTTTTTTACCAAACATTACAGCTTCTCATACGGGTATAGTGACTACAAACCCATTAATGGCGTTTGGATCTAAATTAAATCAAGAAATATTAACACAAGCAGATTTTAATCCTGCATTGTTAAACAATCCAGACCAAACACAAAATTTTGCGACAAAATTTGAATTTCAACAACCTTTAATAAATGTGGATGGTTTTTATGGGAGACAAGCTGCTAAAGCAAAAATGGAAGCCTATCAATTGCAAACAGAACGCACTAAAGAGTATTTAGAGTTAGAAATTAATAAAGCTTATATGCAATTGCAATTAGCGTATAAAGCAGTTGGTGTTTTGCAAAAAGCGGAAAGTACGGCTAAAGCGAATTTAAAATTAGTGGAGAATTATTTTAAAAATGGAATGTTGCAAAAAACAGATTTGTTAAATGTGCAAGTTCGTGTGAATGAAATTTCTAATCAATTGCAATATGCCAAATCAAATGTTCAAAATGCCTCAGATTATTTAGCTTTCCTATTAAATGAAGAATCAAATGGGAAAGTATATAAGCCATCAGAGGATTTAGACAGTCAAATTTCTATTGAAAAACAGGAAACTTCTTTATCCGAAAATAGAAAAGATATTCAGGCGATGCAAAAATCTACAGAAGCGTATCAAAAAATGATGCTTTCATCTAAATCTGGTTTTTTACCTAGATTGAATGCTTTTGGAAGTTATGAATTGTATGACCAACACATTTTTGCAACTGCAGCAAAAGGATATTTGTTAGGGGCACAATTGTCTTGGAATTTATTTGATGGTTATAAAACGATAGGGAAAACAGAAAAAGCAAAAGCTGATTTTCAAAAAGCAGAAGTAGAAGCTGATCAGTATAAAAAACAAAGTCAGTTAGAATTAAGTAAAACCGTGCGTCAATTAAAAGATGCAGAAAATAAAGTGAACTTGTCTAAGTTGGCGCTGGAACAATCTCAAGAAGCTTTTAGAATTAGAGAAAATAGATTTAAACAAGGCTTAGAAAAAACAACCGATTTATTGCTTTCAGAAACTCAAATGGCTCAAAAAGAATTGGAACATTTACAAGCCGTTTTCGAATATAATTTCACTAAAAGTTATGTACAATTTTTAACTAAATAAAAAAATATAAATATGAAGAATATATTATCAATACTGGCAATATCAACATTACTATTCACTTCATGTAGTGGTGATAAAAAAGAAAAATCGGCAGAATTACAACCTGTTATAGTAAAAATAAATGGCAAATTAGACAAAAATACTAGTCCTTTTGTAAATGCTAGCGGTAAAATTGAAGCAGAAAACAGCGCTAATTTAAGTACCCGAATGATGGGTTATGTTACCAAACTACACGTAAAAGTAGGACAAAATGTAAGAGAAGGACAATTGTTAGTAAGTGTGAACAGTACTGATTTACAAGCTAAAAAAGCTCAAGTTGATGCATCGATAATTCAAGCCCAAGCGGCATATACTAATGCAAAAAAAGATTATGATCGTTTTGTGAATTTGTTTGCCCAACAAAGTGCTTCTCAAAAAGAATTAGACGACATGACTGCTCGCTTTGAAATGGCAAAAGCCGGATTAGAAGCTGCAAAACAAATGCGTAATGAAATTCAAGCACAATTCTCCTATTCAAATATTACGGCTCCTTTTAGTGGAGTAGTAACGAATACTTTTGTAAAAGAAGGGGATATGGCAAACCCAGGAATGCCATTGGTAAGTGTAGAAGGCGCCGCAAGATTACAAGTTGTTGCTATGGTTTCAGAAAGTGATATTGC
>CAYNNB010000003.1:20027-43097 GCA_964398425.1 uncultured Flavobacterium sp. | reverse complement strand
TAGAAGGCGCCGCAAGATTACAAGTTGTTGCTATGGTTTCAGAAAGTGATATTGCGTATGTTAAACAAGGTATGACAGTAAAAGTAACGGTTAAATCATTAAACAAAGAAGTAACAGGGAAAGTATCTGAAATTAGTTTATCTGCTAAAAATACAGGTGGTCAATATTTAGTAAAAGTGAACTTAAACCATCAAGATAAATCCATTTTATCTGGGATGTTTGTGAATGTTCAATTTCCTGTTGAAAAATCAGAAACAACGGTGACTTCTTCATCGGATAGAGTTTTAATTCCAACTTCAGCTTTGGTTAAGCAAGGACAACTTTCCGGAGTTTACACTGTTGGAAATGGTAATGTTGCCATTTTGAGATGGTTAAGATTAGGAAAAACTTTTGGAAACCAAGTAGAAGTTTTATCGGGTTTATCTGCTAATGAAGCTTATATTGTGTCTGCAGAAGGTAAATTGTTTAACGGAGCAAAAATTCAATTAGCCAATTAATCAATAGGTTAATTTTAATCGACACCTTGTCTTAATAAAAAATAAAAATTATGGAAAAAGGAATATCAGGTAAAATAGCCAATTTTTTCATCAATTCGAAGCTAACCATTTTATTAATGGTAGCGCTGATGATAATTGGATCCTATAGTTCGTTCTTAATTCCTAGGGAAGAAGAACCACAAATAGCCATCCCTATGGCGGATGTAATGGTAGGGTACCCCGGCGCAAGTCCTTCAGAAGTGGAAAGTCGCGTTATCAAACCATTGGAAAAAGTTATTTCAAATATAAAAGGAGTAGAGCACGTTCATAGTATGGCTATGAATGGTCAAGCAATGATGATTGTACAGTTTTATGTAGGAGAAGATATTGAACGTTCTTATGTTAAATTGTATGATGAGTTGATGAAGCATCAAGGGATTTTTCCTCAAGGGGTAATGCAACCTATGGTAAAAACACGTTCAATTGACGATGTGCCTATGATGGGGGTTACACTTTGGAGTGAAAAAATGGATGACTTTGAAATTCGTCAAGTGGCTGAAGAAGTAACCTCTGAAATTGAAAAAGTAAAAGATGTTGCTATTACTAAAGAAATTGGGGGAAGAAATCGAGAAGTAAAAGTCGTATTGGATAAAGATAAAATGGCTGAAAATGGTGTAGATGCTTTAGGTATCATGCAAATGATTCAAGCCAACAATGGAAGTGCCCAATCAGGTAGTTTTGTTCAAAAAGATCAAGAGTTTTTAGTTACTACCGGACAATTTCTTTCTACTTCAGAAGATGTTGAAAATTTAGTTGTAGGTGTTAATCAAAACATGCCTGTTTATTTAAAACAAGTAGCTTCCGTTCAAGATGGACCTTCAACACCTAAAAGTTATGTTTCTTTTGGTTATGGAAAAGCCAATGAGCAATTTGGTAAAAATCCATCGGAATATCCAGCAGTAACAATTTCAATAGCTAAAGTTAAAGGAGCGGATGCAATGAAAATTGCGGAAAAAATTGAAACGCGATTGGAACAATTAAAACAAAATTTAATTTCTAACGATGTTCATGTTGAAGTTACCAGAAACTATGGAGAAACAGCTTCACATAAAGTAAGTGAGTTGTTAATGCACTTAGGTGTAGCTATTTTAGCAGTGACGGTTTTAGTTATGTTAGCTATGGGTTGGCGTGGTGGATTAGTAGTATTCTTCTCTGTACCACTAACTTTTGCCTTAACCTTATTTAGTTATTATATGTTGGGTTATACATTAAATAGAATTACCTTATTTGCTCTGGTTTTTGTAGTTGGAATCGTAGTTGATGATAGTATTATTATAGCAGAGAATATGCATAGGCATTTCAAAATGAAAAAATTACCGTTTAAAGATGCCGCAATCTATGCTATAAACGAAGTTGGAAACCCAACCATATTAGCCACTTTTACAGTTATTGCAGCAATATTGCCCATGGCATTTGTTTCTGGAATGATGGGGCCTTATATGAGTCCAATGCCAATTGGAGCTTCTATTGCAATGTTATTGTCTTTGTTTGTTGCCTTAACAGTAACCCCTTATTTAGGTTATCATTTATTACATGAGAAAGACGAACAAGAACATAAAGACGAACAAGGATTGGAAACCAGCTGGATTTATAAAGTATATAAGAAAATGGAGCAACCTTTATTGGAGAGTTCGACTAAAAGAAATTTAATGTTTACTATTACCATTTTCTTGCTTTTAGGTTCGGTTGCCATGTTCTTTACTAAATCAGTGGCAGTTAAGATGTTGCCTTTTGATAATAAAAATGAATTCCAAGTGGTAATTGACATGCCAGAAGGAACTACTTTGGAAAGAACAGCTGCAGTAACAAAAGAAATTGCACAATATGTTTCTACTATTCCTGAAGTAGTAAATTATCAAAATTATATTGGAACATCTGCACCAATCACTTTTAACGGATTAGTACGTCATTATGATATGCGTGGCGGTAGTAATATGGCCGATATTCAGGTGAATTTATTGCATAAAGAAGACCGCGATTTACAGAGTCATGATATTGCAAAAATTGTTCGTCCCGAAATTCAAAAAATTGCCAAAAAATACGGAGCAAATGTAAAAGTTATCGAAGTACCACCAGGCCCACCGGTATTATCAACATTAGTAGCTGAGGTGTATGGTCCAGATTATAAAGAGCAAATAAAAGTTGCAAATCAAGTTAAAGATATTCTGAACAATACAGCAGATATTGTGGATGTAGACTGGTATGTAGAAGATGCACAAACGGAATATAAATTAGAGGTAGATAAAGAAAAAGCCATGTTAAATGGTATTGCGCCACAACAAGTGGTGGGTAATTTAACTTATCTGTTACGAGAAATGCCGGTGACCAATTTATATGATGAGCGCTCAAATGATCCCGTTGGTATTGTGATGTCCTTAGATGATAAAGAAAAAACCTCTTTAGATGATTTAAAAAATTTAAAAATTAAGGGTAGTAGAGGAAATGTGGTACCGGTTAATGATTTGGTACAAGTGAAAAAAGATACCTTACAAAAAACCATATATAGAAAAGATCAAAAACGTGTGGTTTATGTAACTGGCGATATGGCAGGAGCATTGGAGAGTCCCGTATACGCTATTTTGGGCATGGAAGAAAAATTACAAAAAATGCAATTACCAAAAGGCTATAAGGTAAATGAAATTTATATGGGACAACCAGATGATGAAAGTGATTTTACGGTGAAATGGGATGGAGAATGGCAAATTACTCTTGAAGTTTTTCGCGATTTAGGAGCTGCATTTTTAGTGGTGATTATTATTATTTATATGTTAATAGTAGGTTGGTTCCAAAACTTTAAAACGCCTATAGTGATGATGGTAGCTATTCCGCTTTCATTAGTAGGTATCGTTTTAGGACACTGGATGTTAGATGCTTATTTTACAGCTACTTCCTTTATTGGAATGATTGCTTTAGCAGGGGTTATGGTGCGAAATTCTGTATTGCTTATCGATTTTATCGAAATACGATTAAATGATGGGATTCCGATGAAACAAGCCATAATTGAAGCGGGTGCTGTAAGGACAACTCCAATTTTATTGACTACAGGAGCTGTTGTAATTGGAGCCTCAATTATATTGTTTGATCCAATTTTCCAAGGATTAGCGATTTCGTTAGTTGCTGGTGCCATAGTATCTACTTTATTAACCTTATTAGTAGTGCCGTTGATTTATTATATCACCGAAAAAAAGAAATGGGAAAAAAAGTAATAAATACGCCTGTAAGGAATTAATTTCCTTGCAGGATATAAAAAAGTAACTTATGAAACTAGTAATTATAACAGCAATTTCAGAATTTAAAAAGGATATTATTAAAATGTTTAAAAATACTGAAATAAAGGCATTTACTTATAAAGAAGTAACTGGGTTTAAAGATGTATCTGAAGAGAATATGGGTACCAATTGGTTTGGTTCAGAAATGAATGAAACACCATCTATTATGTTTTATGTTTTTTTAAATGAAAATCAAACAGCATTGCTTTTTCAATCGGTAACTTCTTTCAATGCTTCGCAAAATGTATCGTCTAAAGTTCATTTTGCATCATTAACCATAGATCAAATTAACAACTAAAAATATTAATATGAAAAATAGAATTATAAGAGCTATTGCAGGGTCATTTATTTTAATCAGTTTAGTATTGGCTCATTATGTACATCCAAATTGGTATTGGTTTACTGCATTTGTGGGTTTAAATTTGTTGCAATCGTCTATTACAAAATGGTGTTTAATGGAAGATATATTGTCTAAATTAGGGGTAAAAGATTAATTTACAATATTTTTTATAATTTTACGTTTCGATTAAAAAACCAAAAATTATGAAAAGATTAAAAATTTTATCAGTATTCTTACTTATTTATGTAGTAAATGTGGCTTCAATGTGTAGTGATGATGATGATAATTTTACTTCTACGAATGTGAATCAAACACAAGTGATTAATACGGTAATGTCGGGAACATGGCGTATTACCAATTATGTAGATTCAGGTACAAATGAAACGGCTAACTATGCGGGTTATAATTTTACATTTGGCGCAGGTAATGTTTTAACAGCTGTTGGAGGTGGTGCTACACATTCAGGAATTTGGTCTGTAACAGATTCAAATAGTAATGATGATTCATTAAATGATTTAGATTTTATTATTACTTTTTCATCACCTACTATTTTGCAAGATTTGTCAGACGATTGGGATATTGTTTCAAGAACTGATACAAAAATTGAATTAATTGATGTTAGTGGAGGGAATGGAGGTACAGATTATTTAACTTTTGAAAAAAATTAAGAAAATTTTATAGAAAAGTGAAACTAAATTTGATATCTTTGAATAATTGAAAACAAATTTAAATTAAAATAATATGAAAAAAGTATTGTCAGTAGTTGCTTTAATGGCATTTATGGTTTCAACAGCATCTGTTGTAGATTTCAAAGAGAAAGAAAAAGAGAAAAAAACAGCTAAAACAGAAAAATCTTGTTGCTCAGACAAGAAAGCAGCTGATAAAAAATCTTGCTCAACTGCAGAGAAAAAATCTTGTTGTTCAAAAAAATAATCAAGTAATATAATTTTAAAAACCGTTTAAGTAATTAAACGGTTTTTTTGTTTCAATAAATTGAATACTTCTCAATCAATTTCTTAAATTTGCACCTCATTAAAATTTATAATACACATGTTTGATAATCTTACCGATAAGTTAGATAAGGCATTCCATATATTAAAAGGACACGGAAAAATTACAGATGTTAACGTGGCAGATACGTTAAAAGAAGTAAGACGAGCATTGTTAGATGCTGACGTGAATTTTAAAATCGCTAAAGACTTTACAACTAAAGTTAAAGAAAAAGCAATTGGGGAAAACGTATTGACAACGCTTCAACCAGGACAATTAATGGTTAAAATCGTGAAAGACGAGTTAACTGAATTAATGGGAGGTGAAGTTAGTGGAGTTAATTTATCCGGAAATCCTTCAATCATTTTGATGTCAGGTTTACAAGGTTCTGGTAAAACTACATTTTCAGGTAAATTAGCTAATTTTTTAAAGACTAAAAAATCTAAAAAAGCATTATTGGTTGCTTGTGATATTTATCGTCCTGCCGCTATTAATCAGTTACATGTAGTAGGTGAACAAATAGGGGTTGAGGTTTATTCGGAACCTGAGAATAAAAATGCAGTTGAAATTGCTCAAAATGCGATAAAACATGCAAAAGCTAATGGGTTTAATGTGGTGATTGTCGATACCGCTGGTCGTTTGGCAGTTGATGAGGAAATGATGAATGAAATTGCAAATGTACATGCAGCAATTCAACCACAAGAAACATTGTTTGTCGTTGATTCAATGACTGGACAAGATGCAGTGAATACAGCAAAAGCATTTAATGATAGATTGAATTTTGATGGAGTTGTGTTGACAAAATTAGATGGTGACACAAGAGGAGGAGCTGCAATATCGATTAAATCTGTCGTAAATAAACCAATTAAATTTATTGGTACAGGGGAGAAAATGGATGCAATTGATGTTTTCTATCCAGATCGTATGGCAGATCGTATTCTAGGGATGGGAGATGTAGTGTCTTTAGTTGAACGTGCACAGGCTCAATATGATGAAGAAGAAGCTAGAAAACTTCAAAAGAAGATTGCTAAAAATGAATTTGGATTTGATGATTTCTTAAACCAAATTCAGCAAATAAAGAAAATGGGAAGCATGAAGGATTTAGTGGGGATGATTCCTGGTGCTGGAAAAGCATTAAAAGATGTTGAGATTAATGATGATGCTTTCAAACATGTTGAGGCAATTATTCAGTCCATGACACCTAAAGAGAGAAGTAAACCGTCTATTATAGATTTGAAAAGAAAACAAAGAATTGCTAAAGGTTCTGGTCGAAAATTGGAAGAAGTGAATCAATTAATGAAACAATTTGACCAGATGAGTAAAATGATGAAAATGATGCAAGGTGGTGCGGGAAAGAATCTTATGAAGATGATGGGAGGAATGAAAGGTATGAACTAAAAGGATAAAGACGCGAAAAATTGCGTCTTTTTTTATTATAAGTTTTTAAAAATAAATACACAACTAAACTAAATTGAATTACAATGCAACTACTAGACGGTAAAAAAATTTCAGAAGACATTAAAAATGAAATTTCGGCTGAGGTCCAAAAAATGAAAGACAGAGGTGAAAAGGTACCTCATTTAGCTGCTATTATTGTAGGTAATGATGGTGCAAGTTTAACTTATGTAGGAAGTAAAGTAAAAGCATGTGAACGAGTTGGTTTTGAATCAACTTTGGTTAAAATGCCAAGTACTACTTCTGAAAAAGAATTGTTGAAAAAAATTGAAGAATTAAATCAGGATAAAAATATTGATGGATTTATTGTTCAATTGCCTTTACCACCACAAATTGATACACAAGAAGTGTTGATGGCCATTGATCCTTCAAAAGATGTAGATGGATTCCATCCTGAAAATTTTGGGAAAATGGCATTGGATATGAGTACTTTTATTCCTGCAACTCCTTTCGGAATATTAGAATTATTAGAGCGCTATAATGTTCAAACTCAGGGTAAGCACACGGTTGTGATAGGTCGAAGCCATATTGTGGGAAGACCTATGAGTATTTTAATGGGAAGAAAAGGTTTTCCAGGGAATTCAACGGTTACGTTAACTCATAGTCATACTAAAAATATCAATCAAATTACTTCGCAAGCAGATATAATTATTTCTGCTTTGGGAGTGCCTAATTTTCTAAAAGCTGAAATGATTAAGGATGATGCAATTATTATTGATGTAGGTATCACAAGAGTAGAAGATGCTACAACAGAAAAAGGCTATAGAATTGTTGGAGATGTGGATTTTGAAAATGTATCTAAAAAAGCTTCTTATATAACACCAGTGCCTGGTGGAGTAGGCCCAATGACAATTGCTATGTTGCTTAAAAATACTTTGTTAGCTAGAGAAAATGGAATAAGATAAAGAGTAAGGAAATTAAATGTACCCCAAAAAGTTGTTGGCTATTGGGGTATTTTTTTGCCTTAAATTTAATATTACTATTAGAAATGTTTGAGAGAAACTCTAAATTTTAGTTAATATATCCATATATAGTTGTTTAATTATAATCATTTCATATTTTTGCTTGTTACTTAATAAATCATACTACTAAAATGAGAATTAAAAATAGTTTTGTTGGATTGATATTTTTTATTTCATCCCAAATTTTTGCTCAAAATTCAAAAGAAGTTCTTTTTACTATTGACAATAAACCCTATTATTCAGATGAATTTACCAGGATTTACAAGAAGAATTTAGATTTAGTAAAAGATGATTCGCAAAAGGATTTGAATCAATATCTAGATCTATTTATTGGTTATAAGTTGAAAGTGAATAAAGCCTATAAGCTCGGATTGCAAGAAAATCAAAAATATCAAAGTGAGTTATCTTCGTATAGAAATCAATTGTCAAAAAATTATGTGAATGATTCTAAAGTAACTTCTAAGCTTATTGAGGAGGCTTATTCAAGAAATCTTAAAGAAATTCGAGCTTCTCATATTCTTTTGTCAATGGATGAAAATATAAAAGGAGCAGATACATTAGCATTTTACAATAGGGCGCTTGAAATAAAAAAAAGAATTGAAAAAGGTGAATCATTTGAAGAGGTTGCTCAAAAAGAATCACAAGATCCTTCAGTTAGAGAAAATAAAGGTGATTTAGGATATTTTACGGCATTTAGAATGGTTTATCCTTTTGAATCAGCAGCATACAAAACGCCTCTTGGTAAAATTTCTAATCCTGTTAGAACACGTTTTGGTTACCATATTATTAAAGTAACTGATATTAGAGATAATCGTGGAGAAGTTTCAGTAGCACATATTATGTTGATGAAACCGCAAGAAAATACAGCAGAAGCTATAGATAAGGTAAAACAAAATATTGATGATATTTACACCAAGATTCAACAAGGAGAAAGTTTTGAGGCGTTAGCAGCACAATTTTCAGATGATAAATCAACCGCTTCTAAAGGAGGACAATTACAACGTTTTAGCTCGGGTCAATTGAGTTCTGAAGAATTTGAAAAAGTTGCATTTGGACTAAAAGATGCAGGTGAAATTTCTAAACCATTTCAATCTCAATTTGGATGGCATATCGTTAAATTAATAGAAAAGTATCCTGTTCAATCTCTAGACCAAATGAAAAATGAATTAGAGAGCAAAATCAAAAGAGATGAGCGATCAATTATTATAACTAATTCATTAGCTAAAAAATTGAAATCAAAATACACATTTGAAACCAACCAAAAAGAATATCAAAATGCAGAAAAATTAGTAAACGATGCAATTTATAGTCAAACTTGGGAAATGCCTGCTAAAAAAGAGGATCTAAGTGGTAGTATTGCTGTTGTAAATAAAACAAAAAAGATACCTACTTCAGAATTCATTTCCTATATTCATGCACAACAAAAAAATAAGTTAACAACTAAACCAATTAAAAAATTAGTTACTGAATTGTATGACTCATGGAAAGAGGAACAATTAATTACTTATTACAATGATAATTTAGAAAATGAATTCCCTGAATTCAAATATATAATGGATGAATATAGAGATGGATTGTTATTATTTGATTTAATGGAGAAAGAAATTTGGGATAAATCCAAGACAGATACTTTAGGATTACAGGATTTTTACACCCAACACAAAGATAGTTATAAGTGGAAGAAACGTTATGATGTTGATATTTTATCTTCAACAGATGAAAAAATAATTACTGAAGCAAAGAAATATTTAACAAAAGGTAAATCGTTAGATTTTATCAAAGAGAAGTTGAATAAAGAAGGAAAAGTGGCTATTATGGTTAAATCTGGTTTATTCGAAGAAGATTTTGATGCGTTGAAAAAAATACCTGTCTTACAAGAAGGAATTAATCCCATAACAAAAGATGCTAACTATTATTTTTTAGTTAAAGTAAATAAAATTAAACCAGTAGAGTACAAAACCTTAAATGAGTGTAAAAGCAAGGTAATTAATGATTATCAACAGTTTTTAGAGTCTACTTGGGTGGACAATTTGAAAAAAGAATTTACAATTCAAGTGAATAATTTAGTATTTGAAAAAGTAAAAGCTGAACTGAACAAATAGTAGCTATGTGTCGAGGTTTAATTATACTTGTTTTGATGTTTATAGGATGCTCAAAAACGCCTCAACAAGATAATACTGATGCTGTTGCTAGAGTAAATGATGTTTATTTATATGAGTCAGATTTGGAAAATCTTGTTCCTTCAGGGACTTCCAAAAATGATAGTATTGCAATTGTAAAGGATTACATCAATAGATGGGCCATGCAACAATTGCTAGTAAATAGAGCAGAAAAAAATATCAACAAAACGAAACAACAAGAGTTAGAAGAGTTGATAAATCAATATAAAATAGATTTGTACTCTAAATCATATTTGGAAGATTTGGTAATGACAAAAGTAGATACTTTGATTTCTGATGATGAAATTAAAAGATACTATGAAAAAAATAAAAATAATTTTAAAGCTAGTGAGCCTCTAATAAAATTGAGGTATATAAATTTAATTAAGGGTAATACTAAATTGGGAATTATTAATAATAAGTTACTCAATTTTTCTAAAAAAGATCAAGCTGAATTACAAAAAATGGCCGTTCAGTTTAAAAATTATGCACTCAATGATAGTATTTGGGTTGATGTGAATCAAGTATATGAAAAGCTACCATTCATTAATCAAGAGAATAAACAAAAATTCATTTCACCAGGAATGGCTTATCAATTTGCCGATAATAATTTAATATGGCTTGTAAAAATAAAAGATGTAGTAGAAAAAAATAATAATGTACCTTTACAATATATTAAACCTACTATAAAGCAAATTATTTTGAATAATAGAAAAAAAGATTTAATAAATAAAATTCAAACAGAAATAACTAATGACGCTATTAAAGACAAAGATTTCGAAATTTTTAAATAACCCACAACTTATTGCCTTGATATTCTTATTCGGGATATCATTCTCATTCGCTCAAAATAAACAGAAAGTAGACGGTGTTGCAGCTGTCGTAGGTGATTTTATTGTACTCGATTCGGATATTGATTTAATGTATATTGAATTGCAGTCCCAAGGGGTAGATACAAAAAATATTACTCGTTGTGAGTTATTAGGAAATCAATTAGAAGAAAAGTTATTTGCTCATCAAGCCATACAAGATAGTATTGTTGTAACTGATGAAGAAATCAATCAATACATTGATCAGCAATTAAATGTTATGGTTGAGCAAATTGGTTCTAAACAAAAGGTATACGAATATTACAAGAAAAAAGATGAACAAGACTTTAGAAGCTATTTTTCTGAAATTATTAAAATGAATAAGCTTTCGTCACAAATGAAGAGGAAAATTGTTGACGATATTACTATAACTCCAGAAGAAGTAAAGCAATTTTATAATGGTATTCCAAAGGATGAAATACCTAATATTGGTGCAGAAGTTGAAATAGCTCAAATAGTTGTTAAACCAGTTATAACCAAAGAAGATAAACAGTTGGTTATAGATAAATTGAAAGCAATTAAAAAAGATATTTTGGATGGATCGTCAAGTTTTACTAGTAAAGCCGTAATTTATTCAGAAGATCCAGGATCAAGTTCAAATGGAGGGTATTATAAAATCAATAAAAAAACTCAGTTTGTTAAGGAATTTAAAGATGTTGCTTTTCGTTTAAATGAGGGTGAGATTTCTGAACCATTTGAAACTGATTTTGGTTTTCACATTATCCAAGTAGAAAAAATTATTGGTCAAGATATTGAGTTGAGACACATTTTAATTTCACCAAAAGTAACACCTCAAGCAGTAAAAGAGGCTGCTAATAAAATTGAAGAAATTAAATCGAAAATCGAAAAAGGAGAAATAACTTTTGAAGAGGCAGCAAAAACATCTTCAGATGACAAAGACACTAAAAATAATGGTGGAGTATTGTTAAATCCTCGAACTTCTGAACCAAAATTTGAAGTTGCTAAACTAGATCCTTCGTTATACAATCAAGTAAACGGATTAAGTCAAGGTCAAATTTCTCAAGTTTTTGTTGATCAAAGCCAGCAAGGTTCTAAGTTTTTCAAAATTTTAAAGATTAATAAAAAAACTGAGGAACACAAAGCTGATTTTGCTTCTGATTATTTAAAAGTAAAAGAGCTGGCCTTAACCGATAAGCAATATAAACAAGTAGCAAAATGGTTAACAGAAAATATTGAAAAGAATTATATTAAGATTAATGGTGAATACAAAGATTGTGTATTTACAAATAATTGGTTAAAAAAGTAATTGTTATTAGTTTAAAGATATGTCAGACGTAGCGGCAATTGAAAAATTAGTCCAAAAACAAAAACAACTTAAGCAAGAGATTGCAAAAGTCATTGTTGGACAAGATGAAGTAATTAATCAAATTGTATTAAGTGTTTTTTCAGGTGGTCATGCTTTGTTAGTAGGTGTGCCAGGATTAGCAAAAACGTTAATGGTTAATACCATTTCACAGGCACTAGGATTGCATTTTAAACGCATTCAGTTTACGCCTGATTTAATGCCTTCTGATATCTTAGGAAGTGAAATTCTAGATGAATCGAGAAGTTTTAAGTTCATCAAAGGGCCTATTTTTTCTAACATCATTTTGGCAGATGAAATTAATCGTACTCCTCCTAAAACTCAAGCCGCTTTGCTAGAAGCCATGCAAGAGAAATCAGTTACTGTAGCCGGTCATCATTATAAATTAGATTTGCCATTTTTTGTTTTGGCTACACAAAACCCTATTGAGCAAGAAGGTACATACCCATTACCCGAAGCACAATTAGATCGTTTTATGTTTGCCATAAAATTGGATTATCCTTCTTTTGCAGAGGAAGTCCAAGTGGTTAAATCAACTACTTCTGATAGTAAAGTTACAATAGATGCACTTTTTACGGCGGAGGAAATTATAGAATATCAAAATCTAATAAGGAAAATTCCTGTCACAGATCATGTAATTGAGTATGCTGTTACACTAGTTTCTAAAACACGCCCTAATAACATTTTAGCACCTGAATTAGTGAAAAATTATTTAGATTGGGGGGCAGGCCCAAGGGCTTCACAGAGCTTAATATTAGCAGCTAAAACACATGCCGCAATCAATGGAAAGTTTTCGCCAGATATTGAAGATGTTCAAGCTGTAGCATTTGGTATATTACGCCATCGAATCGTCAAAAATTATAAAGCTGATGCTGAAGGTATAACAGAAGAGGATATAATTCAAAAATTATTTTAATACCAAAGTGCTTTCGAGCACTTTTTTTACATCTTTATGAGAAAATTTCTTGTCATATTTATTCTTTTTTTATTGTCTTTTCAACAACAAGAAGAAAAATTACATACTATTATTGGGAAAACGAACTATCCATTTTGGATTCAAGTTCCTAAAAATGAATCTACAGAAAAGTTACCAGTCCTACTTTTTCTACATGGTAAAAGTTTATCGGGTACCGATTTACATCGAGTAAAACGATATGGTGTTCTTCGTGCAATAGAGAAGGGACGGAAGATCAATGCCATTGTGGTTGCTCCTCAATTGGCTAATGGATCTTGGAATCCTGATAGCGTTTTAGAGGTTTTGGATTATGTGCAAAAAAATTATAATACAGATAAACAGCGGGTTTATGTTTGTGGAATGAGTTTAGGAAGCTATGGTACTATGCATTTTGTTGGTAAGTATCCAGATAGAGTAACTGCAGCAGTATCTATTTGTGGTGGTGGAAATGTTGCTGACGCTTGTTCCTTGTCTAAAGTCCCAATTTGGATATACCATGGTGATAAAGATTTTGTTGTTCACATGCGGGAATCAAAAAAAATATATGAAGCCATTAAAAAATGTAATAAAGATTCAGAGGTTACATTTACTGTAATACATGGTGGAAATCACGCCAATGTTGAAAAAATATTTCATCAAGATACTATTTATAATTGGCTTTTTAGCCATAAAAAGAAGTATTTTGAAGAATGATTTTTTAATAATTTGATAAAATCGACAGTGCTTTTTTTAGAAATTCGTAGTTTAATTTTCAAAAATTAATAATTTGTAAAAATATCGTGTTTTTTTATCCTTTTTTTGAGCTTAATTTATCAAAATAGAATAATTATAAATAATAATTCTCAGAATCTTCATTTTTATTAAAAATTTTTTAATCTCATTCGGATTTATTAAATTTGTAACGCTTAAAAAACAAATCAACTTTAATATAGAAAAATTAAAATGAGTATTTATAACGACTACATTCAAGAGATTGAAGAAAGAAAAGGACAAGGATTACATCCAAAGCCAATTGATACTGCTGAATTATTAAGTGAAGTTATAGCACAAATTAAAGATACAGCAAACCCTAATAGACCTGATTGTCTAAACTTTTTTATTTACAATACATTGCCTGGAACAACTCCTGCCGCAGGAGTAAAAGCTAAATTCTTAAAAGAAATTATTTTAGGTGAAGAAAAAGTGGCTGAAATAACCCCAGCTTTTGCTTTTGAATTACTTTCTCACATGAAAGGTGGTCCTTCAATTAAAGTGTTGTTAGATTTAGCACTTGGAAATGATGAAGAAATTGCAAAACAAGCGGCTGAAGTATTAAAAACGCAAGTGTTTTTATATGAAGCCGATACAGATCGTTTGAAAAATGCTTATGCAGAAGGAAATGGTATTGCAAAAGAAATTTTAGAAAGTTATGCTAAAGCAGAATTCTTCACAAAATTACCAGAAGTACCAGAGGAAATAAAAGTAGTTACTTTTATAGCAGGTGAAGGAGATATTTCTACGGATTTATTGTCACCTGGTAATCAAGCTCACTCTCGATCAGATCGCGAATTACATGGTAAATGTATGATTTCGCCTCAGGCTCAAGAGGAAATAAAAGCTTTACAAGCGCAACACCCTGATAAAAGTGTGATGTTGGTAGCTGAAAAAGGAACTATGGGTGTAGGTTCATCTCGTATGTCGGGTGTTAATAATGTGGCACTTTGGACAGGAAAACAAGCAAGCCCTTATGTACCTTTCGTTAATATCGCTCCTATTGTAGCAGGTACAAATGGTATATCACCAATTTTCTTGACTACTGTTGACGTAACGGGTGGTATTGGAATTGATTTGAAAAACTGGGTAAAGAAAACGGATGAAAACGGTGAAGTTGTTCGTGATGAAAATGGAGAACCTGTTTTAGAACAAAAATATTCAGTAGCAACGGGTACTGTATTAACAATTAATACAAAATCAAAAAAACTATATAATGGAGACCAAGAGTTAATTGATATTTCAAGATCTTTTACTCCTCAAAAAATGGAATTTATCAAAGCAGGTGGGTCTTATGCAATTGTTTTTGGTAAAAAAATCCAAACGTTTGCTGCTAAAACATTAGGAATTGAAGCGCCAGTAGTTTTCGCTCCTTCTAAAGAAGTATCTCATGAAGGACAAGGTTTAACAGCAGTTGAAAAAATATTCAATAGAAATGCGGTTGGAACAACTCCAGGTAAAGTTTTACATGCAGGTTCTGACGTACGTGTAACTGTAAATATCGTAGGGTCTCAAGATACAACAGGACTAATGACTGCTCAAGAGTTGGAATCAATGGCCGCTACTGTAATTTCTCCAATTGTAGATGGAGCATATCAATCTGGTTGTCATACGGCTTCGGTTTGGGATAAAAAAGCGCAAACAAATATTCCGAAATTAATGAAATTCATGAATGATTTCGGTTTAATCACTGCTCGTGATCCAAAAGGGGTATATCATTCAATGACTGATGTTATTCACAAGGTTTTAAATGATATTACGGTTGATGATAGAGCTATTATTATAGGTGGAGATTCACACACCCGAATGTCAAAAGGGGTCGCTTTTGGTGCTGATTCAGGTACGGTTGCATTAGCTTTAGCTACAGGTGAAGCTTCAATGCCAATTCCTGAGTCTGTAAAGGTAACCTTTAAAGGTGAAATGAAGTCTTACATGGATTTCCGAGATGTGGTTCATGCTACTCAAGCCCAAATGTTACATCAATTTGGTGGCGAAAATGTGTTCCAAGGTAGAGTTATTGAGGTACACATTGGTACATTAACTGCTGATCAAGCATTTACATTTACGGATTGGACTGCTGAAATGAAAGCAAAAGCATCAATCTGTATTTCTGAAGATGAAACATTAATTGAATCATTAGAAATTGCAAAATCTAGAATCCAAATCATGATCGATAAGGGTATGGATAATGCTAATAAGGTTTTACAAGGTTTAATTGATAAAGCTAATGCTAGAATCGCTGAAATTCGATCAGGTGAACAAACAGCACTTAAACCAGATGCTAATGCTAAATATTATGCTGAAGTAGTGGTTGACTTAGATGCTATTGCTGAACCAATGATTGCTGACCCAGATGTAAATAATAAAGATGTTTCTAAACGTTATACACACGATACTATTCGTCCTTTGTCATTCTATGGTGGGGATAAAAAAGTAGATTTAGGATTTATTGGTTCTTGTATGGTGCATAAAGGAGATATGAAAATCCTAGCTCAAATGTTGAAAAATATTGAAAAACAATATGGTAAAGTTGAGTTTAAAGCTCCATTGGTAGTAGCACCTCCAACATATAACATTGTTGATGAGCTAAAAGCTGAAGGAGACTGGGAAGTATTGCAAAAATATTCTGGTTTTGAATTTGATGATACTAATCCAAAATCTGTTGCACGTACAGAATATGAAAATATGTTGTACTTAGAGCGTCCAGGTTGTAATTTATGTATGGGTAATCAAGAAAAAGCCGCTAAGGGAGATACGGTAATGGCAACTTCAACGCGTTTATTCCAAGGACGTGTGGTTGAAGATTCTGCTGAGAAAAAAGGAGAGTCTTTGTTGTCTTCAACTCCAGTCGTTGTATTGTCTACTATTTTAGGTAGAACACCATCTATTGAGGAGTATGTGCAAGCAGTTGAAGGAATTAATTTGACCAAATTCGCTCCTTCACACAAATTGTTAGTTGGTTAAATTTAAATATAAATTAACAAAAAATTAGGCCTGAGTAAAACACTCAGGCTTTTTTTATTCTTTAATTTTTTGTAAATTAGTGATTATTAATTTTTTAATTGTAAATGTATGGCTTTTGATATTGATATGATTCGAAATGTTTACGCTCAAATGGCTGATAGGGTTGATTTGGCACGAACAATAGTAGGAAAACCTCTTACGCTTTCTGAAAAGATTTTATATGCACACTTGTGGGAAGGAATGCCTTCAAAAGCTTATCAAAGAGGTAAAGATTATGTTGATTTTGCCCCTGATCGAGTAGCTTGTCAAGATGCAACAGCTCAAATGGCACTTTTGCAATTTATGCATGCAGGTAAACAAAAGGTAGCAGTGCCTACAACAGTACATTGTGATCATTTGATACAAGCAAAAGTTGGAGCAGAAACCGATTTAAAAGTTGCCAATTCACAATCGAAAGAAGTATTTGATTTTCTTTCCTCTGTGTCTAATAAATATGGTATTGGATTTTGGAAACCAGGTTCAGGGATCATACATCAAATTGTATTGGAAAATTATGCATTTCCAGGTGGAATGATGATTGGAACTGATTCTCATACAGTAAATGCAGGTGGTCTTGGTATGCTTGCTATTGGTGTAGGAGGTGCAGATGCTGTAGATGTTATGGCTGGAATGTCTTGGGAATTAAAGTTTCCTAAGTTAATTGGTGTGAAGTTGACGGGTAAATTAAACGGTTGGTCATCTCCAAAAGATGTAATTTTAAAAGTGGCCGATATTTTAACTGTTAAAGGAGGAACTGGTGCTATAGTGGAATATTTTGGAGAAGGTGCTCAAGCAATGTCTTGCACAGGTAAAGGTACTATTTGTAATATGGGAGCAGAAATTGGAGCTACCACTTCAACATTCGGATATGATGATTCAATGAGAAGATATTTGAATGCAACTGGAAGAAAAGATGTTGTGGAAGCAGCAGATGCTATTGCCTCTTATTTAACTGCTGATCCAGAAGTGTATGCCCAACCAGAATTATATTTCGACCAATTAATTGAAATAAATTTGACATTACTTGAACCCTATATCAACGGCCCATTTACACCTGATCGAGGTACTCCAATTTCTAAAATGAAAGAGGAGGCAAAAGCAAATGATTGGCCTATTAAGGTTGAATGGGGATTAATTGGTTCATGTACTAATTCATCCTATGAAGATATGTCGCGTGCTGCTTCTATTGTTAGACAAGCTGTAGCTCAAGGAATTAGTCCAAAAGCTGAATTTGGTATTAATCCTGGCTCAGAGCAAATAAGATATACAATCGAGAGAGATGGAATTATTGCAGATTTTGAGAAAATGGGAACAAAAGTATTTACAAATGCTTGTGGTCCTTGTATTGGACAATGGGACAGAGCGGGAGCAGATAAGCAAGAAAAAAACACCATAGTACATTCTTTTAACCGTAATTTTTCAAAACGAGCAGATGGTAATCCAAATACGCATGCCTTCGTAACTTCACCAGAGATTGTTGCAGCTTTAGCTATTGCTGGAAGACTAGACTTTAATCCAATTACAGATTCATTAATCAATGATCAAGGTGATGAAGTTCGATTGATGCCTCCTAATGGGGAAGAACTACCTCTTAAAGGATTTGAAGTTAAAAATTCAGGTTTTCAAGAACCTGCTCATGATGGTGCTGCGATTGAAGTAGTTGTGTCTCCAACGTCAAGTCGTTTACAGTTATTAGATCCCTTTGAACCATGGGATGGTAAAAATATTGTAAACGCTAAATTATTAATTAAAGCTTTTGGAAAATGTACTACAGACCATATTTCTATGGCCGGACCGTGGTTGCGCTATAGAGGTCATTTAGATAATATTTCAAATAATATGCTTATTGGTGCTGAAAATGCATTTAATCATAAAACTAATTCTGTCAAAAATCAAATTACAGGAAGTTATGATGAAGTACCTAAGGTACAACGAGCTTATAAGGCTGCAGGAATTTCTTCAATTGTTGTAGGTGATCATAATTATGGTGAAGGTTCATCAAGAGAACACGCAGCCATGGAGCCAAGGCATTTGGGAGTAAAGGTTGTCCTAGTAAAATCTTTTGCGAGAATACATGAAACTAATTTGAAAAAACAAGGTGTGTTAGCTTTAACCTTTGACAATGAAGCTGATTATGATAAAATTCAAGAAGATGATACATTTAATTTTATAGACTTGACTGAATTTGCTCCAGGTAAACCTTTACTCATTGAATTAGTTCATACGGATCAAACTAAGGACACTCTTGTTGCAATGCATTCCTATAATGCAAGTCAAATAGAATGGTTTAAAGCAGGCAGTGCACTTAATTTAATTGCATCAACTTAAGAACCTTATGATTTGAAGACTAATGGCACTCTCATAAGAGTGCCTTTTTTATTTTGGCTTTATAAAATACTGTTAAAAGCATCGAATTTAAAGTTGGTTTTTATAACTTGCATCCCTCAATTTGTAATCCATCCAAAAATTTTTATTATGACATTGAAAAAGCTACTGACTTTCATCTTCTTATTTGCCACTTTTTTAATTAATGCTCAGCAAAAAATTAAACATAAAGTAGTACAAGGAGAGTCCGTTTATAGCATAGCCAAAAAATACAATGTTACTGAAAAAGAAATTTTTGATTTAAATCCTAAAGCAAAAGGGGTTTTAGCTTTGGATATGGAGTTAATAATTCCAAAGGTATCCAAGAAAAAAGAAGAAACTAAGAAAGTGGTTGTTCCTAAAGGGAATAGCTATACCGTTCAAAATGGAGAATCTTTTTATACTATATCAAGAAAGTTCAATGTAGGTTATGAAACATTAACCGAATTAAATGCTGAAATTAAACCAGAGAATTTACAAATTGGTGCGATCATTAGACTACCTAAAGGCGTTAAATTACCAAAAGAGGAAAAAATTAAAGAAGTATCTAAAAATAAACTCTCCGGGAAAGCACAAAAACACACAGTAGAGTCAGGAGAATCTTTTTTTGTAATTGCCAAAAAATACAATGTAACAGTGGAAGAGTTGAGAGTAGCCAACCCTCAAGTGAAAAATGATAAGCTAGATATTAAAGATGTTGTTTTTATTCCTGGTAAGGATATTGCAATAATAAAGGAGAAAAAACTGAAGGAAGAAAAGAAGAAACCAATAATTGAAGAAAAAATTGATTTAGAGTTAACAGATAAAGAAAAAGAAGAAGTTAAAGCAGAAATAGATTCTTTGACAGAGAGACATAAAGTACAATCAAGAGAGACTAAGTTTGGAATTGCAAAAAGATATGGATTAACTGTTGCTGAATTAGATGAGTTGAATCCAAATGTTAAAGAATTAAAGCCTGGACAAGTATTGGTGTTAAAAAAGAATTTAGTTACTATAGAGGATAAACCAAAAACAATTGAGGAATACGAAGAAGAGAACACACCTACTTTTGTTCCTCCAATGGATGCTACAGCTGAAACAAAAGCACAGTTTTTAATTTCAAAAGCTTCTGAATGTTTAGGTGTTCGTTATAGAAGTGGAGGAAATGATAGAAGAGGGTTTGACTGTTCGGGATTTGTTTCTTATACCTTTAGATATTTAGAAATGGACTTACCTCGGTCTTCTTGGGAAATGGCAAATATTGGAATAAAAATAGATCGATCTCAAGCTCAAAAAGGAGATTTGATTTTTTTTAAAACGGTGAGAAGTGGAATTAGTCATGTAGGTTTAATTACAGAAGTGAGTGATAATGATATTAAATTTATTCATTCTTCTACAAATAGTGGTGTGATTGTTTCATCGGTTAATGAAACTTATTATGCCCGAAGATTTGTTCAAATAAATAGAGTTCTTCAATAAAATTAGGGTACTATAACTACTTCACGTTTTTTAGGATAGTCTCCTTTAAAATGGCTTTAATCAATCGCTCAATCAAGATTATTCAGTCCTTGATTTTTCACTCTGATAGAGGAATACAATCCGCTTATAAAGAATTTGTTTGTGAATTAAAAAAGTATAAATCTATCTTAAGAGGTATTTTAAGAAAAGGAAACTGCTGTGATAATGCTCTACGCATAACTTTTTTAAAAAACTAAAAGAGGGGCTAATTTATCAAAATAATTATCAAACTACACAAGAAGCAAAATTGTCAATTTTTGGATATATTAAAGTATTTTATAACGCAAAATGAAGACACAACCACTTCAATAATTTAACTTTTTATAGAGTAACTAAAATTAATACTTACAATTTGAGTCATAAAAAAAGCTGCTCAAAAGAACAGCTTGTATTGATATAAATGAAAAATTTACTGACGGCTTTGAACATATTCAGATAGTTCGTCTGCATTAGAACTAAAACTGAAAATCCCATTCACTTTAAAGTAATTACGTGGCTCAATGCAGAAATCATAAGCATATTTAGCAAATTCTAATCTATTGTCTTCAAAAGAAAACAGATTAGCAATTTGAATAATCTGATCCACATTCAAACAATTAACAGCTACAATTTGCTTTGCCGTCTTTAAACGAGAATCTTCAAAAGCTTGTTTTTTTAAAGTAGCTAATGCGGCATTATAGTCCGCTGGACGCATGCAACTTCTTCCTGGACAACCTACAGGACGCGGATTTTGATACTCACCACCGTTGTGATTTACATGAGTTGAAGAAGATGTAGTTGTTGTTGTAGTAGTGGTTTGGGTCACACCACCGCTTCCCATATTATCATTCACTGAGAACCCTACATTCATGCCTCCTACATTGATGTTGGCATTGATCTGATCTCCTCCCGAAGTGGTTGTAGTTGTAGTGGTTTGTGTTACTGCACCACCACGAACAGGTGTCGGTTGTTGAACGACAACTGTTGAAGGCGCTTGTTGTATTACAACCGTTTGCGATTGAACAGGTGCTGGTCGTGGTTGCCCATAATGCATCACATAAACATTTGATGGGGCAACAAAATCAGGACGAACGGGAACCGAAGAGAAAAAATTCATTTTCATTTTCCCTTTTTTGTTTTTGTCGCGTCTAATTTTATAGGTCACATCAGACATAATACCATCAATATCAGCAATCATCATGTTGTTAGTAGTTATATCCAATAAGGTTTTGTCCTCAAATTGGATACGAGCATTGTAATAAGGCTGATTCAGATCTTCAATCCTGATATTTGTTTGCGCAATATCATTTTGTTGTTCTCCATTTAAAATAAGATAGAATTTGTCTCCATCCTCAGAGAAAATAGTCAAATGACCTATTGGACTTCCTTGTGCAAAAACAAAAGAGGTCATAATAAAGAATAAAAAAGTAGTGATTTTTTTCATGATCATTAAAATTTTGATAAAGATAATGCTAAATTCGTAAAAACCAAATCTAGTAAATAATATGTAAATAGGTTAATAGTTTAAACAAACATTTTAATATTCAAGATTGTGTTGAAATAGGGTAAAACAAGCTAGATTTTTTTAGTTTACTAGCATGCAATTGCTTACAAAATAAAATCTAACGAATTTCATTCCTTGATTTATTGATTATAAATAACATTGATTACAGCGCACGATAGTAAAAGTATAGCAAGCACAGTTAATTTTGTGAACGAACACCAACAATCTTGATTCCTCCTCCTTCAAGGCGTTTAAAATCTCCATTCACTTCCTGCAAAAACTGTACTTCAAAAACAGCAAAGACAAAAGGGGAAGTAATTGGAACAAACGAAAATGAAGGCAAGCAATCTTCTGTGCTTGTTAAATCGACTAAAACTACATCATTCGACTGAAGTAAAGGAGGAGTAAATCCAGCAAAGTCTAAACCAATCAAATGGAACTGCATACGAACATGAGTAGCTCCAACAGGAGATTTAAGACTTGAAGTGCTAAAGTTAAAAACACTAAAATGACCATTTTCAAAATCAAAAAACCACTTAAAAGGAAAAAAACGTCCAAAAGAACGCGCTTTATCAAATTCAAAATTTAAAACCGCCCGATGACCATGCTCCGTTTTTAAACCCGTAAAAACCTTACGGTTACCTCTTGTCTGAGCAGTATCAAAAGTTATAATTTTTTGAAATAGGCAAACAACATGGTTGTGAACATACGCAATGCGCAAGGGTTGTAATAGCCCAATAAGCGCCATTCTAAAATATTTTCCTGTTTTAGCACAATGAGCAAACTCCGAACTATTCTCTCTTACTCGAACATAATTGGCCTGATGTTTTATCTTTTCTCCATCAAATCCTCCCTTGCGACGAACCACAATTTTGCCATTTAATTGATAGAAGGAAAGGTTGTCAAAACTTCCTGTAAACTGTACGATACCTTTTAATTTTCCCATACTAAATAGATAAGTAAACGTTACTTACAAGTAACTTAGCAAATATAACACAAATATAGCACTGATATAGCACTGATATAGCACTTTTATAGCATAATCAATAAATGAATGCCTACTGTTTAAGAAAGGTAAAAGTTAAACCAAATACAATAAAACCCTGTAGCCTAA
>CAYNNB010000003.1:3655-19927 GCA_964398425.1 uncultured Flavobacterium sp. | reverse complement strand
TACTGTTTAAGAAAGGTAAAAGTTAAACCAAATACAATAAAACCCTGTAGCCTAATAACGAATCATATAATCACGCCTATAAAAAAGGCTTCCATTTTGCACTGCTACCAAAAATTTAGACACTTTTTGGGCTTTGTTATTTTATTTTGTCTCCTTTTATTATCTTTAGCAAAAATGTAAATAAAATGAGTGAAACAACTGTTGGATTTAAAAAAGAATTAAACTTGCTCAATGCAACAAGTATTGTTGCTGGTTCAATGATAGGTTCTGGAATTTTTATTGTTACTGCTGCTATGGCTCGTGATTTAGGTTCTGCAGGATGGATACTTTTTACGTGGTTTCTTACGGGATTATTGACAATGTCTGCTGCGCTCAGTTATGGAGAGTTAGCAGGAATGATGCCTAATGCAGGGGGGCAATATGTATATATTCAAAAAGCTTATGGAAAATTAGTTTCTTTTTTATATGGATGGACCGTCTTTACTGTAATTCAAACAGGAGTCATTGCTGCTGTAGCTGTAGCTTTTGCTAATTATACTGCTGTTTTCATTCCTAAATTAGAAACCATTATTCTTGAAACGGCTTGGTTAACCATCACTTTTAAACAAATAGTGGCTATTCTAAGTATTTTACTTTTGACGTATATAAATACAAACGGTATTGAAAGTGGAAAAAAAGTGCAGTTGTTTTTTACTGCGGCAAAATTGTTTGCCCTATTTGCTTTGATTATTATGGGGCTATATATAGGTTTAGAATCCAATGTTTTAAGTGAGAATTTTGAAAATCCTTGGGTTGCTTTTAGGACAGTAATTAATGAAGATAAAACAATTTCATTTACAGAATTGTCTGGACTAGCTTTAGTTGGGGCTATTGGAGCAACAATTATTAACTCTCTTTTTTCTAGTGATGCATGGAATAATGTAACTTTTATTGCAGCTGAAATTAAAGATCCTAAGAAAAACATTCCAAGAAGTTTGTTTCTAGGAACTTTAATTGTAACAATAGTTTATATCCTAGCTAATTTGGCTTATCTTTCTTTATTGCCTGTATTAGGAGATCCAAATGGTACAACTGATTTAACTAAAGGGATTATGTTTGCTAGTGAAGATAGGGTAGGTGCAGCAGCAGCAAATATTATTCTAGGAAATATAGGCGTTTTTGTAATGGCAGCTTTAATTATGATTTCCACATTTGGTTGTAATAGTGGTATCATTCTGGCTGGAGGTCGATTGTTTTATGCCATGTCTAATGACGGTTTGTTTTTTAAACAGGCTAAAGAATTAAATAAAAATAATGTGCCAGCTAAAGCATTGTGGGTGCAATGTGCTTGGGCTTGTATTTTGTGTTTGTCTGGAAAATATGGCGATTTGTTAACCTATGCTACTTTTGCATCTTTATTATTTTATATCTTAACTATATATGGAATTTTTATATTAAGAAAAAAAGAGCCTGCAATGGAGCGTCCATACAAAGCACTGGGTTATCCAATAGTTCCAATGTTTTATATTGTAATGACAACTCTAATTTGTGCTATACTTTTTATTTATGATACTAAGAATACTGGATTTGGTTTGGCCATTGTACTATTAGGCATACCTGTTTATTATTTTACTCAAAAGAAAGAATAAGTAAAGCAAAGTGTTTTTTACTTTGCCTTACTTATTTTCCAATCGTTTTTTTAAGTTATTTCCATTCTTGATAAAATATTCTTCAAGCATCATTTTCATGGGGATGTTTAGTAGGTTTTTAGGATATGATTCACTTCCATAAAACACTTCTGTATGGGTACAACTGCTTGAATTAATCGGTTTTATGATAGAACCAGCCTTGTTTATACCTTCAAAAGGTTTTATAAAGTGAAGTTCAACATCAATTCGTTCTCCGTCTAAGCGAATTATTTTTTGACTTCCTTCTCCCACATCATCATTGCCTTTCCAATATTGTGTAGCACCTACTGCTCCGTCTTTTCCTGAATATGTGATTTTTACATTTGGATCGGCTTCCATAAAAGTACTCCATTCTTTTTGATTGCCTAACATTTTTACATAATCATATACTTCCTTCTGAGGTTTCTGAATGGTAACAGTATGTGTAATTTTGTATTCATTTGGGATAAATATTGCGGCAATGAGTAAGCCCGCAATTATTATACTAATTCCTAAAAGTAATTTTTTTAAAATTTTCATGTCATATAAGATTTGTTAGATAATTAAAGATACAAAAAAACCGTTCTAAACGAATCAGAACGGTTTTTACTATTTGAATTCTAACCTATTAATAGTAAGTATATCTTCTAACTTTAGCGATGTATTTAGCTAAACGGATTACTTGGTGGCTGTAACCATACTCATTGTCATACCAAACATATAATACAACATTTTTACCGTCAGTGGATACTAAAGTGGCATTACTGTCATAAATAGAAGGCTGAGAAGTTCCTACAATATCAGAAGAAACTAATTCATTATTCATTGAATATTTAATTTGTTCAACTAAATCTCCTTCTAATGCATATTTTTTCATAATAGCATCTACTTCTTCTCTAGTTGTAGTTTTACCTACCTCTAAATTCAATACTACTAATGAACCATTTGGAACAGGTACACGAATGGCATTTGAAGTTAATTTTCCAGCTAAACTAGGTAATGCTTTAGCAACGGCACTTCCAGCTCCAGTTTCAGTAATAACCATATTTAATGCAGCAGAACGACCTCTACGGTATTTTTTATGCATGTTATCAACTAAATTCTGGTCATTTGTATAGGCATGAATTGTTTCAATGTGTCCTTTTACTACTCCTAAAGTATCTTCCATTGCTTTTAAAACTGGAGTAATAGCATTTGTAGTACAAGAAGCCGCTGAATAGATAACTACCTCGTCAGGATTGTAATCTTCATGATTTACACCATAAACAATATTAGGCACACCTTTTCCTGGTGCAGTTAATAAAACTTTTTCAACTCCTTTTGAAGTTAAATGACGTTTCAATGCTTCTTCTGTTGTGAAAGCACCAGTATTGTCAATTACTAAGGCGTCATTAATTCCGTATTGTGTGTAGTCAATTTCTTCAGGACCATTAGCTGTAATAACATGAACTGTAGTTCCATTAATGATTAAAGCTTGGTTTTCAACATCCGCAGAAACAGAACCTTCAAAATCACCATGAACAGAGTCATAACGCAATAAAGAAGCACGTTTTTCTAATAAAACAGCATCATTTTTATCACGAGTTACAATAGCTCTTAAGCGCAATTGTTGACCCTTACCAATTTTACTCATCATTTCACGAGCTAATAAACGACCGATACGACCAAAACCATAAAGAACTACATCCTTTGGTTTAATTTCTGAGGTGTCTTTAGCGTCTTTTAATTTATCAATTACAAATGCTTTTGCATCATTGTATTTGTTGTCTTCTAAATGATATTCATACGTTAGTTTACCAATGTCAATTCTTGAAGGTGGTAAATCTAAGTCTTCAATAGCTCTTGCAATTTCAACTGAATCAAAAATATTGATTGGTTTTTTTACAAATGCTACGGCATATTCATGTAAGTTGATAATGTCACTTACATTTCTATCAATTAATTGGTTTCTAAATAAAACTAATTCAATTGATTTGTCATACCATAAATCGCTAATGATTCTAACGAATTCTACACAAGCTTTTCTTCTATCTGCTTGAAAAGCTAATTCTTTCTCGTAAATACTGTTGTTATCCATGAAATTTTATTAAGTGTTGTTTAATAAACCGATGCAAAAATATAAAATTTCAAACGTTTTCGTTAATAAAATTTCAAACTTTTTTTCAATAAAAAATGCCTAGCTATTACTAGGCATTTTAAGTAATTAAAATTAAAATTTAAAGAATGATTCGATAAATACGACCATTTTTGGCAATAATTTCATATTGTGCTTTCTGTCCTTCTTCTTTTTTGGCTAAGTAAGAGGAAACACTTTCCATATCGGTTACTCTTAAATTGTCAATTCGTAAAACAATTGAACCTTTTAAATCTTCTGCATATTCAGTGTAATCTCTATTTGTTACCTCTTTAATTTTTATACCTGATTTAATATTGTATGTTTTTTTATCAGCATCAGATAAATCTTCAAACTCAATCCCGTTGAATTCATATTGAATTAATTCTTTTTTGGTTAATTTCACAGGAATATTCATTTGTTTTCCATCACGAAGAACAGTTACTTTAACCAAATCATTTGGACGCTTAGTATTAACTATCGAAGTTAATTCGGCATTGCTATTGACTTTTTTGTCGTCCAGTTTTATGATGATGTCACCTTTTTCAATTCCAGCTTTTTGAGCACCAGAATTTTTGTTTACTTTATTTACATAAACACCTTCGGTTTGATTAATGCCTAATTTTTTAGCTGATTCAGAATTTAATTCTCCACCTTCAACACCTAAAATGCCACGTTGTACATTGCCAAATTGCATTAAATCTTCAATGATTTTTTTTGTGATATTTGAAGGTACTGCAAAAGAATACCCTGCGTAACTTCCCGTAGGCGAGGATATCATGGTATTGATACCAACTAATTCACCTCTTGCATTAACTAAAGCACCACCAGAATTTCCTGGGTTTACTGCAGCATCTGTTTGAATAAATGATTGTATGCTTGCTTTATCTAAATTTCTCGCTTTGGCAGATACAATTCCTGCTGTTACTGTTGAGTTTAGATTGTACGGATTTCCAACAGCTAAAACCCACTCACCTACTTTTATTGAATCAGAATCACCAAAAACAATAAAAGGTAATTTTTCATTGGCGTCAATTTTTAGTAATGCAATGTCCATCTTAGAATCGGTGCCTACTAATTTTGCTTTATATGATTTATTGTTGTTTAATGTAACTTCTAGTTCGGTGGCGTCTTTTATTACGTGATTATTTGTAACAATGTAACCATCTTCAGAAACAATAACACCTGAACCTGTTCCAACTTGTTCATATTGTTGGGTTCCACCGCGACCATAGAAGAAAGACGCCCAAGGGTCATTATAAGTAACTACTGATACATTTTTAACGTGAACTACGCTATGAACTGCTTTTTCTGCTGCTGCTGTAAAGTCATATCCTTCTGGAACTAAACTAACTGACTTTGAATATTGTGGGGCAGAGGTAATGATGGAACTAGAATTTCCTTTTTCAATAAAAACTTTATAAGCGCTGAGTGTTGTAGCTCCGCTTAGCAAAGAGACCAAAAATAAGTTTCCTAAATTTTTCATTTCCATAATCTTTTAACTATTGGGACTTTTGTGAATGTAAATATATAACAGTATTTTTAGTATTAAAATGCGTTTAACGCCTACTTAACAATGTTTAACATGTTTTTAATAATTTAATTTTGATTCCTTTTCTTTTTTGAACTTAATATCGCTTAAAATAACTCATTTTTACCTAATTTTGTATTACAAATGTGAATTATGCAACTTAAATTTTATAAATACCATGGAACGGGTAATGATTTTGTTATTTTTGATAACAGACAAGCTATTTTTCCCAAAAATGATACCAAACTAATTGCTTTTCTATGTGACCGCCGTTTTGGCATTGGTGGTGATGGACTCATGTTATTAGAAACGCATGATACGTATGATTTTACAATGGTTTATTACAATGCAGATGGAAGCACAAGCACTATGTGTGGAAACGGAGGACGTTGTTTAGTGGCATTTGCAAAAAAACTAGGAATCATTGAACAAGAAGCTCATTTTGAAGCCTCTGACGGTTACCATTATGCTAAAATTGAAAAGGATTTAATTGCTTTGCAAATGATTGATGTGACCCAAATTGAGCTGCATGATGGTTATGATTTTGTATATACGGGTTCGCCTCATCACATTCAACTTGTTGATAATTTAGAAACTATTGATGTTAAAACTCAAGGAGCTCAAATTAGATATTCTAATTTATATGGCGAGACAGGAAGTAATGTTAATTTTGTAAAACAAGACAAAATAAATTCTTTCAAAGTCCGCACTTATGAAAGAGGGGTAGAAGATGAAACCTTGTCCTGTGGAACAGGTGTTACGGCAGTTGCAATAGCTATGTATGAAACAGGTAAAACTAATTCAAACCAAATTCAGCTTCATGTTCCAGGTGGTGAATTAAAAGTTAGTTTTGAAAAAGTAGATCAAATTTATAAAAATGTCTTTTTGACAGGACCTGCTGCTTTTGTTTTCGAAGGACTTATCAATATTTAATTTTCAATTAATTGTTAAATTTCTTGTCAAAGAATGCATTGAGTAAATGTTAATCGTATATGTCAAAAAAACACCAAATTTTTTAAGTTTTACTTTTGTCTTTCGTCTTTTTCAATGATGCCATCTTTAACGCGTATGATTCTGTGTGCATGAGCGGCAATATCCTCCTCGTGAGTAACTAGAATTACAGTATTACCATTGGCATGAATTTCACCAAATAATTTCATAATTTCAATAGAAGTCTTGCTGTCCAAGTTACCAGTAGGTTCGTCGGCTAAAATTATAGAAGGTTTATTAACTAATGCTCTTGCTACAGCAACTCTTTGTCGTTGTCCCCCTGATAATTGGTTTGGTTTGTGGTCCATTCTGTCTGAAAGACCAACTTGAGTTAAAACTTCAGTAGCTCTCGCATTTCGTTCCTCTTTTGATTTTCCTGCATAAACCATAGGTAAGGCTACATTGTCTAATGCAGTTGTTCGTGGCATTAAATTGAATGTTTGAAATACAAATCCAATTTCTTTGTTCCTAATCTCGGCTAATTCATCGTCGTGCATTTCACTTACTAGTTTGCCATTCAAAATGTAACTACCTGATGTTGGGGTGTCTAAACAACCTAAAATATTCATCAATGTTGATTTTCCTGAACCTGAAGGTCCCATTAATGCAACATATTCTCCTTTATTTATTACTAAATCAATTCCCTTTAATACATGTACTGTTTCATTGCCTAGAGGGAAATCTCTAGTAATTCCTTTAATGTCTATGATAGGTTGACTCATCTTTTTTTTATTTTTTTAATAGGACGATGATTGATCTAAAATGTTACATCTTATTGGTCATAATGTGTGATTTTTGTAGATGAATGTGGGAATTATATAATATTTAATTCTTTTTAAATGAATAATTTTACTCTATCAAAATGAAGATTAGTCAAATGAAGAAAATTACCACAAGAATAGTATTTGTATTGGCAAGTGTAGTCGTAATTGTTTCATGCAAGTCTAATGAAGAAACGCAAGCTGAGCAAACCATAGTTGAATATGAAAAGTTTGTGGATTCTTTAAATCAAGTTACAATGGATGAAGCAGAACCTAATTTAGCTAAAATTGAAGCTGAATTTGAAATACGTTCTCAAGAAGCTGAAAAAGCGATGCAAGAGTTGTCTGAAAAAGAACGTGCAAAAAAAGTTGAAAAACTTAAAAAGACTAAAACAAAGTATGTTAAATATTCAGAAACAGTAAAAAATAATATAGTTAAAAGTTCATTGTCTCTACTTCAATCATTGAGAAACTCTTTGTTTGGAGTTGGTAAAGTTAATGAACATAGAAATTTTAATTGGGTAACCACAGAGAATGCCTTGGCGGTTTATGAACAATTATTTGAAGTATACAAAGATCACAATCATGAATACACAAAACAAGAGATAGATGAGATTAAGTTGTTGTTGGTAGCATTAAACGAACGTAAAAAAAGAATTGAAGCGGAGTTATCATCAAAAGAGCGTTCAAGAATAGGCATGATTAAATTTAAAATGAATGCTAAATTGCGAATAGACCGTCTTGGTGCACGTTCAGATGAAAAATAAAAGTAGGTTAGTTAGGTTTTTTTGGTTAGAAAAAGGCAGTATTACCACGTTGTAAGCTGCCATTTTTATATTCTTATTTTTTCAAAAAACTTTGAGCTTAAATTTTGTTCAGTTTTAATGTAGAAATGCTCTTTGTTTTGCTCTTTTCTAAAAAAAACTAATCCAAATTGATACGTGTCAATAGATACGGTAACTTTTGGATGATTTTTAATTATTTGCCATGCTTCTTCCTTTTCTTTTACTCTATGGATGTCATCAAAAATCCAAATGGTTTCGTTGGTGATAGTTGGTAGTAAAGTTTCAAAGTATTCTAAAGTTGCTTTTTTGGAATGATTACTGTGGAAATAAATGAAATCGAAAGTCGAAGTTGTAAAGTCGATATTGTTTAAAAAGCTTGAAAATTCAGTTGTAATATAATTTACACGATTGATATTAAACTTTTGTAAATGCAATTGACATTGATTTTGTGTGCTGGGACGAGCATCTAAAGAGATGATTTTACCTCTATTATTTCCCAGAGCTAAAGCAGAAGTAGCTAATCCTAAGGAAGTGCCAATCTCTAAAATTTCTTTAGGTTGAAAATAACGTACCAATCGAAATAACAATTGGGCTCTTTTTCTTGAAATTCCAACGTTTTTTGCAATTGTAGCAATTTCACGCGTATTGGATTTAATAGCTTGAGAATCTGCATCGAAATTAGTTACATCAATTGTTGTATGGTTGTTTAAAAGCGAGGTTCTATATTCATCTAATGCATCATATTCGGGATATTTTGTTAAATCATAGAAGCATTTACAAACCAAATCAAACACAAAAGGGGAATGTACACCGTGTTCGTTTTTAGCTTTAAGAATGAATGATAAGTATGATTTAATTAGATGAAACATATTTACAAATTTTTCGAATGAAAAAAGATTTTATTCCATTTTCAAACTCAATTCGAACCAACGTTCTTCTTTAGATTCTAAATCAGAAATTATTTTTTGTAATTCATTTGATTTTTTTTCTATTTCTTCATGGTTTAATTCTGTTGTTGCAAAAATATGTTCAATTTCTTTTTTCTTGGCCTCTAAATCTTTGATTTCACGCTCAATTTTATTAAATTCTTTTTGTTCATTGAAGGTCAATCCTGCTTTTACTTGTTTTTCTTTCCAAGATTTTGCGTTATCTGAATCTGTTTTTTCTTCTTTGACTGGAGCTACTGAATCTTCATAAATTCGCCAATCGGAATAATTTCCTGGAAAATCTTCTACTTCTCCTTCGCCTCTAAAAACAAATAAATGGTCTACAATTTTATCCATAAAATAACGGTCGTGACTCACAACTACTAAACATCCTGGATAATCTAGTAAAAAGTTTTCTAATACATTTAAAGTAACAATGTCTAAATCATTAGTTGGCTCATCCAAAATTAGGAAATTGGGGTTTTGAATTAATACGGTACATAAATACAATCGTTTCAATTCACCACCGCTTAATTTCTCTACATAATCGTATTGTTTTTTCGAATCGAACAAAAAGCGTTCCAATAATTGGGAGGCCGAAATGATTTTTCCTTTTGTTAGTGGAATGTATTCGCCATATTCTTTAATAACTTCAATTACTTTTTGACCAGGTTTGGGGTTAATACCGCTTTGGGTATAATATCCCATTTTAATGGTGTCTCCAATAATTACTTTTCCTGCATCTGGTTCAAGTGTGTGGGTTAAGATATTTAAGAATGTAGATTTTCCTGTTCCATTTTTTCCAATAATTCCCACGCGTTCACCTCGTTGAAATGAATAGTTAAAGTCGTTCAAAATGGTTTTATCTTTGAATTTTTTGTACAATTTTACCATTTCAACAATCTTACTTCCCATGCGTTCCATGTTGATTTCTAATTCCAACACGTTTTCTTTTCTACGACTCATGGCTTTTTCTTTAATCACATAAAAGTCGTCTTGACGTGATTTGGATTTGGTTGTTCTTGCTTTTGGTTGACGTCGCATCCAAGCTAATTCTTTTACAAATAAATTTTGTGCCTTGTCAATACTCGCATTTTCAGAAGCTATTCGTTCTTCTTTTTTCTGCAAATAATAGGAATAGTTACCTTTGTATTGGTAAATTTTGCCATTGTCGAGTTCAATAATTTCATTACACACTCGTTCAAGGAAAAAACGGTCGTGTGTTACCATGAACAAGGTAATATTTTCTTTAGCAAAATAATCTTCAAGCCATTCAATCATTTCTAAATCCAAATGGTTGGTTGGTTCATCTAAGATTAATAAATCAGGTCGGTTAATTAAAATGATGGCAAGTGCTAAACGTTTTTTTTGCCCTCCAGAAAGACTTTTTACTTTTAGTTTTAAATCTTCAAGTTTTAATTTGAATAAAATTTGTTTGTATTGTGTTTCAAAATCCCATGCGTTATGCCTATCCATATCGTCAAAAGCTTTTTGATAGGCTTCCTCGTCTTCCGGATGTAGCAATGCTTTTTCATATCGTTCAATGACCTTTAAGGTGTCATTATCACTGGCAAAAATACTTTCTTCAATGGTTAATTCATCTTGTAGATTATTATCCTGCGCCAAGAATGCCATCTTTATGTCTTTTCGAACAACAACTTGACCCGAATCGGGCTCATCTTTGCCCGTAAGCATATTCATAATGGTTGTTTTTCCGGAACCATTTTTAGCAATAAAAGCTATTTTTTGGTCTCTATTAATTCCGAATGATACGTTTTCAAATAATGTACGTTCTCCGTAATGCTTGGCTATATTTTCAACTGAAAGGTAATTCATAAGTGATTTGAAAATTTGAAAATGAATCAATTTGAAAATTGATTGGTGCAAAAATAGTGTTTTATATATGTACCCACATTCAATATTATTCAAATTTTCAAATTATATTTGCTCATCAACGAATGGATTAATGTTCAAATTAGTACTTAAAAATGCAACTGTCTGTTATTATTCTCAATTATAATGTTCGCTACTTTTTAGAACAATGTGTTTATAGCGTTCAAAAAGCGTTAGCGCATATAAATGGGGAGATTATTGTTGTGGATAATGCATCATCGGATGATAGTTGCCAAATGATGAGAACTAAATTCCCTGATGTTACGCTTATTGTGAATCATGATAATCTAGGTTTTCCCAAAGGAAATAATATCGGAGTTGCACAAGCAAAAGGGGAATATATCTGTATTTTAAATCCCGATACTGTGGTGGCAGAAGATACGTTTGTGAAAATTTTAGCTTCTATTGGAAAAAGTATACCCTTAAATGTAGGGATTATTGGTTGTAAATTAATAGATGGCACAGGGCGGTTTCTTCCAGAGAGTAAAAGAGGCGTTCCAACACCTTGGGTGGCATTTACAAAGATTTTTGGATTGTATAAATGGTTTCCAACGACTAAATTGTTTAATCAATATTATGCGCAACATTTAACTAAGGATGAGAATGGACAAGTCGATATTTTAGTAGGGGCTTTCATGGTGATGAAAAAGAAACTATATCTTGAAGTGGGCGGATTTGATGAAAATTGCTTTATGTATTCTGATGATATTGATTTGAGTTATATGATTCGTAAACTAGGGAAAGCTAATTTTTATTTTGCAGAAACAACGGTTATTCATTATAAAGGGGAAAGTACCGTTAGAGATGTAACTTACATGAAGCGATTTCAAGAAGCCATGCAGTTTTTTTATGGAAAACACTTTAAAAAGTCAATTGTTTTTGATTACATAATGCGCTTTGGTAGTATCATTTTTAGTTTTTTCAAGAAAGCACAACAACAAAATAGAGCTGTTACTATTGATGAATACGTAGTTTTTTCCAGAAATGTTAATTTTAAAATTCCCATTGCAGAGGATAAAAAAATAGGTTATTTGACTGATTTTAACTTATTTGCTCCAAATTCAAAAAAAAAGGTAGAAGTAATTTTTGATACTACTACTTTTAGTTTCAAAGAAATTAGTAGTTTTATGCATTCTAAAGCAACAAAACACATTACGTTTAAAAATTATATAGCCACTTCAAATTATTGTATTGGGAGTAATGATGCTAACGATAGAGGAGAAGTGTTATTTCTAAAATAAATTATCATATTCTTAAAAAAGGAGAGAAAAATTATTATTTTTGCAACCAATATTAGAGAACACAACGTTACATTAAATATATGGCAAGATTTGAATTAAAGCTTCCTAAAATGGGAGAGAGTGTTGCAGAAGCAACTATTACAAATTGGTTAAAGAATGTAGGGGATACGATTGAAATGGACGAAGCCGTCTTGGAAATCGCAACAGATAAAGTAGACAGTGAGGTGCCCTCTGAGGTTGCTGGAACGTTGCTAGAGATTTTATTTAATGTAGATGATGTCGTTCAGGTTGGTCAAACAATTGCTATTATTGAAACAGAAGGCGGTAATGCTGAAGCAGCACCAGTTGCAAAAGCCGAAGCGCCTATTGCTGTAGCAGAAGTAGCGCAAACTGTTGAATCAGCTAAAGAAGCAGTTACATCTGCAGATTTTTCTAATTCAGAAAAATTCTTTTCACCCTTAGTAAAAAATATTGCTAAGGAAGAAGGGATTTCGTTAGCTGAATTGGAGTCAATTAACGGTACGGGTAAAGACGGAAGAGTTAATAAAGAAGATATCTTAAATTATATCAAAACTAGAGGAAATCAACCTGTAGTGGCTGCAACACCAGTAGTTGAGGCTCCAAAAGCAGTGCCTGTAGCGGTAGCATCTTCAACACAAGCAGTGCCAGTTTCTGTAAATGGTGGTGATGAGATTGTTGAAATGGACAGAATGCGTAAGTTGATTTCGAAATACATGGTGGAATCAGTTCAAACTTCGGCTCACGTTCAGTCGTTCATTGAAGTTGACGTTACTAACATTGTAAAATGGAGAGATAAAGTGAAAAATGCTTTCGAAAAGAGAGAAGGTGAGAAGTTAACTTTTACGCCAATTTTCATGGAAGCAGTAGCTAAAGCATTAAAAGAGTTCCCAGGAATGAATATTTCAGTTGATGGTGAGTTTATCATCAAACGTAAAAATATCAACTTAGGAATGGCAGCTGCGTTACCAAATGGAAACTTAATTGTTCCTGTAATTAAAAATGCAGACCAATTGAATTTAGTTGGGATGGCAAAAGCAGTGAATGATTTAGGGAACCGTGCTAAAGCGGGTAAGTTGAAGCCAGATGATACACAAGGTGGAACTTATACAGTTACTAATGTAGGAACTTTTGGTTCCGTATTTGGAACGCCAATTATCAACCAACCACAAGTGGGAATTTTAGCTTTAGGAGCAATTAGAAAAGTACCAGCAGTTATTGAAACACCTGAAGGAGATTTCATTGGTATTCGTCAAAAAATGTTCTTGTCACATTCATATGACCACAGAGTAGTTGATGGTGCATTAGGGGGAAGTTTTGTGAAACGTGTGGCGGACTTGTTAGAGTCTTGGGACATCAACAGAGAAATTTAAGATTTTTATCATTCTGATTTCTTTTGACTTCGTTTAAAAATCGAATTCAGAATTTAAATATTATGCAAACCCGATAGTTTTTAAAACTGTCGGGTTTTTATTTTGCTAATAATAATAATGATTTGGACTAAATCTATTCGAAGAATTTTAAATCCAAAAATAGATAAATAATCATTTTAGAGTTTTAGTATGCTTTGTATGAAAATTATTTATTAAAACGACAATATTTGGCGTTCAACTTTGTTATATTTGAAAATTAAAAAATGGAAATAAACGGTAAAAATGGCAAAAAAAGAATATTTACAACGCTATATTTTAATAGTTGAATTACTTCGCAGAAAATCTGTTTCATTTCTAGAGATACAAGAGTATTTGTTTGATAATGAAATTGATATAAGCCAACGTACATTTCAAAGAGATAAAGAAGAAATAGAAAGTCTTTGGGGAATTGAAATAAAGTTCAATAAAAAGGAAGGTAATTATGAAATTAAAGAAGAACTATCTGATGGGAAATTTGATAGAATTGCCGAATCCTTTACTATAGCAAATGCATTAAATCAATCAGAAACGTTTTCCAAATACATTTTCCTAGAACAACGTAAACCAAAAGGAACAGAATACTTTAACGGAATTTTACATGCCATTCAAAACAACTTAATTATAACCTTTCAATTAAACAGTTATTGGGCAGAAGCAACACAAAGAAGATGCGTGCCAAAAGCCATTAAAGAAGCACAGAACAGATGGTATCTTATTGGATATGATTTAGACCGTAACGATTTCCGTAATTATGGTTTGGATAGAATTTCTAATTTTCAACTAACATCAAGTTCAAAAAATTCACCTCAGATTAACATACCGAATCACTATGAAAATGCCTTTGGAATTGAAACTTATGCTGAACCAACTACTATTTTACTTGAGTTTGATAATTCACAAAAGGAATATATAAAATCATTACCATTTCACCATTCACAAGAAATTATTGAAGAAAAAAAAGAAACATTTTTAGTAAAATTATTTTTACACCCAACAAATGATTTTAAAATGGAAATTCTTAGATTTGGAAAATGGTGTGAGGTTTTAGAACCAAAAAGTTTTAGAGATGAAGTCAAACAAATTATTAATGAAATGAATTTAAAGTACAGTAAAATATGAGTGAAGTAGCAAAAATAAATATATCTAACTTACTTAGCCAAGTCAGTATTATCAAAAATAAATACGATGACTTAGCAGAATATACAGGTGAAAATTATAATGTTTTTAATGTATTAGGAATTTATAATGATGAGTTAAGTCATTCAAAAATTATAGGAGATTTATTGAATGCAAAAGGAAAGCATGGTCAGAAAGATACATTTTTAAGATTATTTCTAAAGGAATTGCCCTCATTCGAAAATAATTCTAGTCAATTTAAAGTTATTAAAACTTTTAAGACGGCAAATAGTAGGGTTTTCATAGAAAAACACATAGGTAAAGTAAATTATGAAAATGGCGAAGGTGGTAGGATTGATATTTTGATAAATGATGGGAAAAATAACATAATAATTGAAAATAAAGTTTGGGCAGGTGACCAATATTTACAATTAGTTAGATATAACAACCAAGATAAAAATGCTCCTATTTTGTATTTGACTTTAGAAGGTAAGGAGCCTAAAACAAGTTCAAGAGATAATCTCAAATTAGGCGAAACTTTTATTTGTATTTCTTATAAAGATACCATAAAAAAATGGTTAGAAAATTGCATAAAAGAAATGACTAATAAACCAATTATAAGAGAATCGTTAAATCAATATTTAGTTTTAGTAAAACAATTAACAAATCAAAGTACTAATAATAAAATGAAAGAAGAAATAATAAATCTTTTAATTAAAAGTCCAGAAAATTTAAAAGCTGCAAAAGCTATATCTGATAATTATCAAAACGCACTCAAAAAAATTAATCTCAAGCTAATAAATAGATTATTCTTATTCTTGAATGAATTAGGCATAGAAACAAGTATAAATTTAACTGAGAAGTCTAATAGAGTTGATGATGTTTTTATTCCTTTAAAAGAGTTTGAATTAGAAGATGTAGAATTAGGTATAAATATTGAATTAGCAAATAATCACTATTTTTTTTGTATTGTAGAAAAGAATAAAAAGAGAGATACAAATTTTAATACAAATAATAAATTTAAAAATATTAAAGATTTTTTACATTCTAGGGTTGAGAATTTAAATGTATTTAATGGTTGGACAATAGGAAAATCACACGAATTTATCATTGGACTTGATATTAATGATTATACAGAAGAAAACGAGCTAAATATTGAAGCTTTAAAAGAATTAGCTGAAAAAATTAATAATTTTAAGAAGCTTTTAAATTCATAATAACTAAAAAAATGCAAATCACCACCATATCAGACACACACGGTCATCACCATCAGTTGCAATTACCTGGTGGTGATTTGCTTATTCATGCTGGAGATGTTTGCAAAAGAGGTTCACAAGAAGAAGCTGCAAATTTTATCGATTGGTTTGAAAAGCAACCGTATACTTACAAAATTTTTATAGGAGGAAACCATGATTTCTTTTTTGAAAATTTTACCCAACAAGAAATTCAAGATATTCTACCCAAAAACATTTACTATCTAAACGATACCGGAATTGAAATCGATGGAATTAATATTTGGGGTTCGCCCATAACTCCTGAGTTTCATAATTGGGCATTCAATAGAAAAAGAGGGGAAGAGATAAATAATCACTGGCAATTAATACCAAACAATACAGATATATTAATTACTCATGGACCCGCTTTTGGAATATTAGATAAAACATTTCATAATCTAAATGTTGGTTGTGAAGAATTACTAAAAGCTTTAAAAAATATACAACCTAAATATCATGTTTTTGGTCACATACATGAAGCTTTTGGCTCATTGAATGAAAAAGAAACTACCTATATAAACACTTCTTCTTTAGACTTGTTTTATAAAATAAGAAATACCCCTTTT
>CAYNNB010000003.1:0-3555 GCA_964398425.1 uncultured Flavobacterium sp. | reverse complement strand
TAATATTAATTAAACATAAAAAATATGGCAAATCTTTTTAGAATTACGGCAAAACGAAATGACAAAACAACAAAGGTTAATTTAACTAAAGGTATGTATGTAGAAATTGCAACCACTACTGGAAAACCTCACAGTAAAAATCATTTAGATAAAATATGTGAATTGTTTGAAAATAAATACGGAACCATGTGCACAAAGGGCTATGTGAGTTTTAGTGATTTTGAAATTGTAAAAATAAACTAAATCATTAAATCCATTTCACTTCAAATTAGTTTCAAAAACAAGCCCGATAGTTTTAAAAGCTGTTGGGTTTTTTTATCTTTGTCCTATATAAAATTACTATGGAATTAAAATTAAATCGACCAATCTGTTTCTTTGATTTAGAAACGACGGGTATAGACGTAGGGAAGGACCGAATTGTTGAAATTTCAATTTTTAAAGTTTATCCAAACGGTAATAAAGAAAGTAAAACATGGTTGGTTAATCCTACTATTCCTATTCCGCCACAATCTACAGCTGTTCATGGAATTACAAATGAAAAAGTAGCTCATGAACCTACTTTTAAGGAATTGGCTCCTCATGTATACAATATGATTAAAGATGCCGATTTAGCAGGTTTTAATTCTGACCGATTTGATATACCATTACTTGCGGAAGAATTACTTCGCGCTGAAGTTGATTTTGATATGAAAAATAGAGTTTCGGTTGATGTGCAAACTATTTTTCATAAAATGGAAGAGCGAACCTTGTCAGCGGCTTACAAATTTTACTGCGGACAGTCACTAGAAAATGCCCACAGTGCAGAAGCCGATACGTTAGCGACCTATGAAATTTTAAAAGCGCAATTGGATCGTTATCCAGATTTAGTAAATGATATAAAAAGTTTGTCTGAATTTACGACTCGAAAAAAATCAGTTGATTTTGCTGGTTTTATAGCAATAAACGATAAAGGGCAAGAGTTTTTTACTTTTGGTAAATATAAAAACGTTTTGGTTGATGATGTATTTGATAAAGATCCAGGTTATTACGGTTGGATTCAAAATGCGGATTTTCCCTTGTATACCAAGAAAGTATTGACAGGTTTAAAATTAAGAAAGTTAAGTACTAAATAATTATTTCAATCAGCTAAAAAGGATAAAATGAAGATCATTTGTATTGGACGCAATTATGTGGACCACATTTCTGAATTAAATAATGAACGACCAGATGAACCTGTTATTTTTATGAAGCCCGACACGGCAATTTTACCTAAAGATGCCGATTTTTATATCCCTGAATTTACACAAGATTTGCATCATGAAGTTGAGGTTGTGGTTAAGATAAATAAGGTGGGGAAATACATTGATAAAAAGTTTGCTCATAAATATTATGATGAAATTGGACTAGGTATAGATTTTACAGCAAGAGATGTGCAAACTAAGTTAAAAGAAAAGGGTTTGTCATGGGAAAAAGCGAAGGCATTTGACCATTCAGCGATTATTGGTAGCTTTTTGTCGAAAAAAGAGTTGACTTCTTTAGAAAATATTAACTTTGAATTAAGAAATAACGATCAGTTAGTTCAACAAGGAAATACTTCTTTAATGTTGTGGAATATTGATGAGATTATCGCTTATGTGTCTCAATTCTTTACATTAAAAACAGGAGACATTATTTTTACGGGTACACCTAAAGGAGTGGCAGCTGTAAAAGAAAATGATGTTTTAGAAGGGTTTCTAGAAGGAAGGTCGATGTTTAAAATTCAAGTTAAATAATATGGCATTACAATATAATCTTTCTAAAGTTTATGAGATTTCAGAGAATGATAGTGAGTTTGCATTACAAATTGTTTCTCTGTTTTTACAGGAAGTACCTGCTGAATTAAAATCTATTAAAGAGGGTATTGAACTAAAAGATTACACCCGAACGTACGCTGCTGCTCATAAAATTAAACCAACTCTAGATTTACTAGGAATGGATTTAGCTTATGATGATAATTTGGAAATAATGAATTGGACTAAAGTAGAAGGGAAGCGTAAGGAAATTAAGGAAGTGTATAGATCATTGAAAGATCATATTGACGCTGCTGTAGCTGAACTTAAAAAAGATTTTAAATTGAATTAAAAACAAATCTTAAAGCTATATTAAAAAATCACGCGAAACCGTGATTTTTTTTATTTTTACGATCTCTTAAATACAAAAAATGAAAGCTTCAATTATAACTATTGGCGATGAAATTCTCATTGGACAAATTGTAGATACTAATTCCTCTTACATTGCCAAGGCATTAGATAAAATTGGGATTGCTACCAATGAAATGTTGTCTATTTCAGATGATAAAAACCATATACTTCGTACCTTACAATACGTGCAAAATCAATTTAATGTCGTGGTTGTAACAGGAGGATTAGGGCCAACAAAAGACGATATCACTAAAAAAACGTTTTGTGAATATTTTAATGATACTTTAATAGAAGATCCTGATGTTTTATCACACGTAAAAGAAATTATAGAAGGTTTTTATAAAAGACCAATTACTCAGTTAAATAAAGACCAAGCCTTGGTTCCTTCTAAATGTAAAGTTTTGTTTAATAAAATGGGAACTGCCCCAGGGATGTTAATAGTGCATGAAAATACTATTTTTATCTCTCTTCCAGGTGTGCCATATGAAATGAAATACCTAGTAGATAATGAGGTTATCCCTTATTTGGTTTCTAAATTTAAACGTCCTTACATTGTACATAAAACGCTAATGACTTATGGGAGAGGAGAAAGTTTAATTGCAGAACAAATAGAAGAATGGGAAGAGAACTTGCCTAAATTTATTAAACTAGCTTACTTGCCAAGTCCTGGCAAAGTTCGTTTAAGATTAACTGCACGCGGTGAAAATGAATTGATTTTGAAAGAAACAATTGACCAAGAAGTAGATAAGTTAAAAGAGATAATAGGTGATATCATTGTTGGTTTTGAAGAGGAAGAGTCGATTGAAGTGATTTTAGGTAGAAAATTGAGTCAGTCTGGTTTAACTATTTCAACGGCTGAAAGCTGCACAGGAGGTAAAATAGCACAAATGATTACTTCTGTATCTGGAGCCTCTTCCTATTTTAAAGGAGGTGTTGTTCCTTATGCAACAGAGATGAAAACTAAAATTTTAGGAGTTGACCCTTCAGTTATTGTTGTGCATTCAGTAGTTAGTTCTGAAGTAGCAAGAGAAATGGCTTTAAATTGTAAAAAAATATTTGATTCAGATTATGCTATTGCAACAACAGGGAATGCAGGACCATTAAAAGGCGATGCTGATGCAGAAATAGGGACCGTTTTTGTTGCTGTTGCTACTCCTGAAAGTGTTTTAGTTGAAGAATTTAACTTTGGTCAACCTCGTGAAAAGGTAATAGAAAGGGCAGTTGCCAAAGCATTTGAACTTCTTTATAAAGAAATTTTAAAAAACTAGTGAAAAATAGTTGCATTGTATTTTAAAAATTTGTTTCTTTGCACCCTGATTTTGAATAACGATATAAAGTTTAGTAATAATGTCAAGAGTTTGTGAACTTACAGGTAAAAGAGCGATGGTTGGGAACA
>CAYNNB010000002.1:0-73160 GCA_964398425.1 uncultured Flavobacterium sp. | reverse complement strand
GTCAAAGTATAGACAAATCAAAAGCGAGTGATATTCAAACGAAGTTAGACAATATCCTAACACATAAGGTTTTTGGTTACATCATTTTCTTTGGGATTTTATTGCTAATTTTTCAATCCATTTTCGATTGGAGTAGCGTACCTATGGACTTTATTGACAGCACTTTTGCTAATTTAAGTTCCTACACCAAAGAAAATTTACCCGCTGGAAAATTTACCGATTTAATTTCAGATGGAATTATTCCAGGCATTGGTGGTATTGTTATTTTTATTCCGCAAATTGCCTTTTTATTCTTATTCATTTCGGTACTAGAAGAAAGTGGATACATGAGTCGTGTAGTCTTTTTAATGGATAAAATCATGCGAAAATTTGGTTTATCAGGCAAAAGTATCGTACCTCTAATTTCTGGAACAGCCTGTGCCATTCCTGCCATCATGGGAACACGAAACATTGAAAACTGGAAAGAACGATTAGTAACCATATTAGTAACACCTTTTATTACTTGTTCAGCACGTTTACCCGTTTATGCCATATTGATTTCCTTAATTATTCCAGAAAAAAGAGTATTTGGATTAAGTTTACAAGGTTTAACATTAATGAGTCTATATTTCATTGCCTTTTTAATGGCTATAGCTTCTGCTTATTTACTTAATAGAATATTAAAATTAAAATGCAAATCTTACTTTGTAGTAGAAATGCCAAGCTATAAAGTCCCAATGTTTAAAAACGTGGCAATTAATGTATTGGAGAAAACAAAAGCTTTTGTGACAGGTGCGGGTAAAATCATCCTAGCGCTTTCTGTTATATTATGGTTTTTAGGCTCTCATGGTTCAAGTAATTTTGATAATGCAGAAGAAATTATTAACAAACAACATGAAAAAACACTAACTCAAGAAGCACGAGAAGATATAGTCAATGCTTATAAATTAGAAAACTCCTATATCGGAATGATGGGTAAATCTATTGAACCTGCTATTAAACCTTTGGGCTATGATTGGAAAATTGGTGTTGCTGTAGTAAGTTCGTTTGCTGCAAGAGAAGTTTTCGTTGGCACCTTAGCCACCATTTACAGCGTGGGTAGTCAAGGGGAAGACGAAGGAACAATAAAACTAAAAATGGCGGAAGACATCCATCCTGAAACGGGTGAAAAGATATTTAATTTTGCCACAGGAGTTTCCTTATTGCTGTTTTATGCTTTTGCCATGCAATGTGTAAGTACATTGGCTATTGTAAAGAAAGAAACCAATTCATGGAAATGGCCTTTAATTCAGTTGTTTTTTATGAGTGGATTTGCATATGTATCAGCATTTATCGCCTATCAATTATTAAAATAAATCTTGAAAATTAACGTATGATACAAGATATTTTAGTTTATACAACCTTAGTTATTGCCGTTGGTTTTTTAATTAAGAAGTTCTTTTTTAAGAAAAAATCATCGGGTAAAAATTGTGGTGAGAATTGTGATTGTAAATAGTTCTATTCCAAGATCAATTTAACTTTATATTCTTTTAATTCAATTGTTTTCTCTGTCTTTGCAGGTGAAATTTTATAAGATGTAACTTTTTTATTTTCCGGAACAAACTTAGAAAACCAAGCTAAATTTTCATCCTTAGTTTTTGGAGAAAAACTTAAAACACGTGTTTCAACCAACTTATTTTTTTGCCATACACTTACTTCAACAACTAATTCACCCGCCCAAATACAATTCGTCCCTTCTGGACATCTTGAATCGGAGTCTATTTTAGTAATTTCAAAAGCATAATCATTAAAAAAGACTTCTTTTTTTGAAGTTACTTCAAAACTTGTTTTTTCCTCTTGTATTGATTTACATGAAACCAATATGAGTAGTAGTAAAAAAAGACTGATTTTTTTCATTTTATCCTAAAGCTACATCTAAACTCATCATTACTATAAATCCACCTATGAAACCTAAAGTGGCAATATCAGTATTTTTGTCTTGTTGAGTTTCTGGAATCACTTCTTCTACTACCACAAAAATCATTGCTCCGGCTGCAAAGGCAAGTGCATAGGGTAAAATTGGTGTAAAAAATGTTACGGCTACAGCTCCTAAAACTCCAGCTATGGGTTCTACCAAAGCAGAGGATTGTCCGTACATAAAACTTTTTCTTCTACTCATCCCCATTCGCCTTAACGGCATAGATACGGCTATTCCTTCAGGAAAGTTTTGAATTCCTATTCCAATGGCTAAGGTTACTGCACCAGCAATAGATGCCTCAGGAATTCCAGCTGCTACCCCTCCAAACAAAACACCTACCGCTAAACCTTCTGGAATATTATGCAAAGTAATGGCTAAAACTAATAAAGTAGTCCTTTGCCAAGGCGATTTCATTCCTTCTGTTTCTTTAAAGTTTATATGTAAGTGAGGTAAAGTTTTATCTAAAGCAAACAAAAACAAAGCACCTAATAGAAAACCAATAGCAGCGGGCATCACTTTTTCAAACCCTTCACCTTTACTCATTTCTATGGCAGGCGAAAGTAAACTCCAATAGCTAGCTGCTACCATAACTCCACCTGTAAAACCTAGCATTCCATCTAAAACCGTTCGGTTCATTGTTTTAAAAAAGAAAACAAACGACGCTCCTGCAGCTGTAACAAACCATGTAAATGTGGTGGCCATTAATGCCGCCCACACAGGATCTGTACTTTCTAAATAGGCAATTAATTCTTCAAACATAATTTAATCTATTTTAATTAAAAACATTGTAATCATTTAACAAATAAATTGTTAGCAATTTTATCTGAAATAACTAAGACTTGGTTTCCTATACCAATCTTTAATGTTCCATCAAAAGATTCCTTTTCTAGTAATTGTAAAGTCGTACCTAAAGCAATTTTTTGCTTATCTAAATATTTCAAAAAATCAGCCGATGAATCTTTTACACCAATACAGGTTACTTTGAGACCAACTTCTATCTCAGACAATAACCATTTATTTTCTAGTTGAATTTCCCCTTTTGCATTTGGAATTGGATCTCCATGAGGATCATAACTTGGAAATCCCAAAAACTGATCCAATTGATTTATCAACTTTTCTGACTGAATATGTTCTAATTCTTCAGCTACTTCATGGACTTCATCCCAAGTAAAACCTAATTTTTCTACCAAAAACACTTCCCAAAGGCGATGTTTTCTAATAATCATTTTAGCTGAAAGTTTTCCTAATTCCGTTAAGTTTACACCTTGGTACTTTTGATAAGTAACCAACTCTTTTTCAGCTAGTTTTTTTATCATATCGGTAACGGAAGATGCTTTTGTATCTAATGAAGCTGCAATTGCATTAGTATTTACACCTTTAGGCATTACCTGTGTTAAGTGATAAATAGCTTTCAAGTAATTCTCTTCTGAAGTGGTCATAAAAACAATATTTAAACAAAAATAAATATTTTTATTATTATACTTGTAAATTATTTTTAGTTTAATCTAAAATTATATGTCTTCAAAATAACCATCTGATTAATGGTCAAAAAAAAAGTAACAAAATAGAATTCGTTACTTTTAAGAAAATTTATATATATTGTATTTATTGTTCTGGCGCAATTTGAATTTCTAAGCCTTCTAAGTCTTCAGAAATATGAATCTGACAACCTAATCGACTATTTTCCTTTACATGATAAGCCTCGTCTAACATTGCTTCTTCATCAGGATTTCTCTCCAAAGAAATTACATCATTTAGTACATAAACTTGACATGAAGCACACATGGCCATACCACCGCAAATTCCTAATGTTCCTTCTTCTGCTAATTCATATGAACGTATTAACTCCATAACATTCATGTTCATGTCAGTTGGCGCTTGTACTTCGTGCCTTTCGCCATTTCGATCTGTAATAAAAATTGTTACGTCTTGAGCCATATTATTCAATTGCTTTAACTACTGCTTTCTCTGCTTCTTTTCTAGTTCCATCAAAACCATCAACACCCGAAACCGTAGTGTATTTTAACACATAACGTTTACCTGGATTGATTCTATTATAAACACTTTGACACATTAGAGTAGCTTCGTGGAAACCACATAAAATTAATTTCAATTTTCCTGGATAAATATTTACATCACCAATAGCATAGATGCCTTCAATATTGGTCTGATAATCTAGTGCATTATTTACTTTAATTGCATTCTTTTCAATCTCTAATCCCCAATTAGCAATAGCACCTAACTTTGGTGTAAGACCAAATAAAGGAATAAAGAAATCTGTTTCTATTTTTTGATGCTCACCATCTATATCTAATGTCACTGCTTCAACATGATTTTCGCCATGAACGGCAACAACTTCAGCTGGGGTAATCAAATTAATTTTACCCAATTTTTTTAATTCTTGAACTTTCTCAACAGAATCTAAAGCTCCTCTAAATTCATTTCGCCTATGCACCAAAGTAACTGATTTTGCAACATTTGATAAAAATACACTCCAATCTAATGCTGAATCTCCACCACCAGCGATAACAATATTTTTATCTTTGAATTGGTCTGGGTTTTTAACAAAATACTCTACTCCTTTTTCTTCATAAAAAGCAATATTTTCAATAGCAGGCTTTCTTGGTTCAAAAGTTCCTAATCCACCCGCAATGGCAACAGCTTTAGCATGATGTTTTGTTCCTTTATTTGTAGTTACCACAAATGTTCCATCTTCTAATTTATCAATTGTTTCTGCTGTTTCTGATAATGTGAAACCTGGTTGAAATTGCTTGATTTGCTCCATTAAATTATCAACTAATTCTCCAGCTAAAACCGATGGATAACCTGGAATATCGAATATAGGTTTTTTAGGATACAATTCAGCTAACTGCCCTCCTGGTTGGGGTAAGGCATCAATAATATGACACTTTAATTGCAATAATCCGGCTTCAAAAACCGCAAAAAGCCCTGTTGGACCTGCTCCAATGATAAGTATATCTGTTTCAATCATGATTTAGAATTTGAGATTACAAAGTAAAGACCTATTTCTTATTTGAAATATGACATATATCAACCATGAGGTATTTACTAAGCAATATTTTCAACTGTTTCGATTTGCGGCACATATTTCTTAATGGTTGTCTCCACTCCTGCCTTCATGGTACTGATGCTTAAATTACAAGAGGTGCAAGCGCCTTCAAGTCGAACTTTAACATGTTTATCATCAATAATCTCCACTAAAGAAATATTTCCTCCATCAGAGTTTAAAAACGGTCTGATTTCGTCTAATGCTTTTTCAACATTTTCTCTAATTTCTACTGTAGTCATAGTTTAATTAATTCATTTTTCAAAAAGCTATAGTCAATAAAATTCTGTCAACGTATAGCTATTTTGAGATTTATTTTTTCACGGCTGAACAACCAGCCATTGTTGTAATCTTAATTGCCTCGGTAGGCGGAAGAGAATCATTTCTTTTAACCGTTTCTTCCACAACATTTCTAGCTAATTCTTCAAAAGCATTGGCTAAAGGTGTATCTTCTTGTAGTGCTGCTGGTCGACCAAAATCTCCAGCTTCACGAATACTTTGCACCAATGGGATTTCACCCAACATTCGCACATCTAAATCTTCAGCTAAATTACGAGCTCCTTCTTTTCCAAAAATATAATATTTATTATTTGGTAATTCTTCTGGTGTAAAATAAGCCATATTCTCTACAATTCCTAAAACAGGAACTTGTACCGCATCAGACATAAACATTGCTACTCCTTTTTTTGCATCCGCTAATGCAACTGCCTGAGGTGTACTAACCACTACAGCACCCGTAATGGGTAAAGACTGCATGATTGATAAATGTATATCGCCAGTTCCAGGAGGTAAATCAATCAGCATAAAATCAATTTCACCCCAGTTTGCATCAAAAATCATTTGATTTAGGGCTTTAGAAGCCATTGGACCTCTCCAAATCACAGCCTGATCAGGTTTAGTAAAAAACCCAATAGAAAGAATTTCTACACCATAACTCTGAATAGGTTGCATTTTTGATTTCCCATCTACTTCGACAGAAATTGGTTTAGCGGTTTCCACATCAAACATAATAGGCATTGATGGACCATAAATATCGGCATCTAAAACCCCAACTTTAAAGCCCATTTTAGCTAAAGAAACTGCTAAATTAGCTGTAATAGTGGACTTTCCAACACCACCTTTTCCCGAAGATACCGCAATAATATTAGAAATACCAGGAATGGGTTTACCTTTAATTGTATTCTCTTGTTTTTCTGGAACTTCAACTTTAATATTCACTTTAATTTTTACATCTGAACCGAATTTTTCAGCAATAACTTTCTTAATATCACTCTCAGTTCTGTTTTTTATATGAAGTGCAGGAGTACTTAAAGTTACATCTACTACCACTTCATCTCCAAAAGTCAATACGTTTTGTATAGCACCGCTTTCCACCATGTTTTTACCTTCACCAGCTACAGTAATAGTTTCTAGCACTGCTAAAATTTCTTTTCTATCAAGTTTCATAAGTATATATGAATATTTTATTTAGACTTATTTTAAATGCAAAGATAGTTTGAAAAAGATTAAAGGCAAAAAGGAATGGTTAAAAGTTTGTGAATGACAGTATAGGATTTATTTATAATACATTTTAAGACTATATATAAAAACAAAAATAAATTTTTATAGGATTTAATTTAAAGTTAACTTTGTTTGAAATACTTAAAACCATGAATAAAATATTTTTTTTCTGTATCGTTATTTTAAATCAACTATTAAATAGTCAGACTTTAGATATTAAAACAACAAAAAGTGTTGTGTTCAACGATGGTTTTAACAACACTTCAGTATTATTTTCAGATAAAACTGAAGAAGGAAATTTAGTTATTGTACGCTCTTCAAAATCAAATTCTATGTTTTATAGCAATGGATTATTTATAGAAGAATTTGATAGAGATTTGAAATTTAAATATTCTTTAGATATTGAATTTAAAAATCCCTTACATAGAAAATACACAAATTTGGTTAGTATTTTTTACCACAATAACATGATTTTTTTTATAAATGTATTTTATGATTTAAAACAAAAAGCTTATGTATTTGGAGCTAATAAACTTTCAATAAAAACAAAAAAATTAGAGTTTCAAGAATTAATTGTTATTAAAAGTAATGAGTTTTTAGAAGGAGAAAAATTAAACATTGAAAGTTTATTTAATGAAAATTTAAAAAAAATATTTATTCCAACAAACGGAATATTTATTTCAAGTGCAAAAACAAGCTCTACTCAAGGAGAAATAATCAACTCGTCTTATTTGCCTCATAATGAAAGAAATTCTGGTTTTCTATTTACAAAAAACAATCAACGATTTTTAATTGGAATTGATTTTTCAAATGAAAAAAATAGAAAATTAAAATTGTTTTCATTTAGTTTAGATGGTACTCTTTTAAAAACTGATTATATTGATGAACCTACAAAAGTTGATCAAATTGGCAATTTTAAATTTATAGATTTATTAGCAAATAACTCAATTATAGTAGTAGATAAAATCCATTTTAAAAACGAATCATTGTTTGGTAAATACAAACCAAGCAATTATGAAGTAATAAAAATTGAAAACGGAACAAAACAAAAAATAATTATTGACTCTAAAGACCAATATGTTGAAAATACAAACTTTAAAACAACTAATAACAAACTTTTTTTAGTTGGATTTTCATCTAAAGAAAAAGATTATAGTTATTCAGGTGTTTATATAAATGAAATAAATTTAGATCCATTTGAATTAATTACTTCAAAAAATTTTGAATTTTCTGAACAACTTATCATAGATAAGTTTGGAAAATCTAAAAACAAAGAATTAAAAAACTTAAAACTTAGAGAAATTCATTTGAATAATGATAATGAAATTTATATAAATGGAGAAGAAGAAATTTTAAAAAACAATTATAATAGTGGTACTTCTATTGTACCTAATAAAACAGTTTCGTTATCTTCAAATTTCAATAATGTATCTATGGCTACTAACTATCAAATGATAAATAGTTATTCTAATTATGAAGATTTATTATGCATTAAAATAAACGATAAAAGAGAACTTATTTGGTCAAGAATTATTAATAAAAAACAATCAGAAGAAAATAGTTTTAATTCTTACACTTCATTTTTTAAAAATGAAGACATCTTTTTTATTTTTAATGCAAAAGATAAAATTAAAGAATTAAAAAACAATAGAATAGAATTTGTTTCAAATGGAAATAATTCAAATTCAAATTTAATGATTCTTAAAATTGACAAAAACGGCAATTATAATTATCAAGAAATATTGGATAAAGATGAAAACGCAACTCCTTTTATGGTTTCAAATGGTATAAAAATTGATGATTCATATTATTTTTATGGCGTAAAGAATAAAAAGAAGCAATTATTAAAAATTGAAATGAATTAAAACTCATTGATTTCAGGCTCCCAAAAATATTTTTTAAAATCGACAATTTGATTGTTCACCACTTTTATTCCTTCATTTTCAAGTAATTGTTGCATTAAATTGGTGCCATCAAAATGATGTTTACCCGTTAACACCCCGCTTCTATTGACTACTCTATGTGCGGGTACATCTTCTAAATGATGCGAAGCATTCATAGCATAACCTACCATTCTTGCGGAACGCGCTGCTCCAATTGCTTTAGCAATGGCGCCATAAGAAGTTACGCGCCCTTCTGGTATTTGCCTTACAATTTGATAAACTCTTTCAAAAAAATCGTTTTTCATTTAAAATATATTTTAAAAATTACAAATTGTAAAGTGTAAAACAAGCAATTAAAGCAGTAATAAATGCGATAATAAAATTAATATTTTTTATAAAAAAAGTTACGTTTGATTTTATTTTTCTAAACAGATAAGCATAACTTAGAAATACTAAAAACGAGCCAAAAGTTGTTCCTAATACAAAAAACAATCCGACAAGGTTGGTAAAAAAATCTTTAATAAAAGTAGAAAGATATAAACTTACAAATGCATAATACGGGATAGGGAACACATTTAATCCTGAAATAACAACGCCGTGTACAAAAGGTCTCAGTTTGCTTTTTTTAACACCTTTTGTTACTTCATCTTTTGATTGAATATGACTTTGTATTCCTTTACCAAGAAAAAAAACCGTTAAAACAACAAAGACTACACTTCCTACCACTTTTAGATTTTGCATTATCTTAGGATGAGATTCTAAATAAATGGCAAAAGTAAATGCTAATACACTTTGTAAAAAAACAACTAGTATTGCTCCATTTATGAACTTCTTAGCCTTTTTTAATGTCTTTTTTACACTGTAATTTGCCACAGTCATGTTAACTATTCCAGGTGGAAGCACCCCTATAGCGGAAAATAAAACTGCTAATGCAAAAGCTAAAAGAATAGACACTATTTAATTTTAAATTGAATGTACGTGATGGGTTTATTAATCTCTAAATATTGTTTTTCATAAAAAGTTTGTATGGCCGTTACTACGTTTGGAGCACCCTCATTTTTATATATGTTATGATTAGCATATATTACTTCATGTCCTTCACCGTGTAACAATCCTAGAGTATAACCATGCATAAACTCACTATCTGTTTTTAAATGCATTAGTCCTTCGGGTTTCAAAATTTGTTTATAACGTTGAAGGAATTCAGAATTTGTCATTCTATGTTTGGTGCGTTTGTATTTGATTTGAGGATCTGGAAAAGTAATCCAAATTTCATCAACTTCGTTTTCTGCAAAACAATGATGAATCAACTCAATTTGAGTGCGCAAGAAACCTACATTTTGCAATCCGTTTTCAACGGCTGTTTTAGCTCCTCGCCAAAAACGAGCTCCTTTGATATCGACACCTATAAAATTCTTATTTGGATAACGTTCTGCTAAACCTACTGAATATTCACCTTTCCCGCAACCTAATTCAAGTACAATTGGATTGTTGTTTTTAAAAAAATCAGCTCTCCATTTTCCTTTTAACGCTAATTGTTCATTCACTACCTCTTCTCTTGTAGGTTGAACTACGTTTGAAAAAGTTGCATTTTCATTAAATCTTTTCAGTTTATTTTTACTTCCCACGTTTTTCTAAATTTTTTGGTAAAAGTATAAAAATAAAGTGAATCTTCATATTGTAGTCTAAAACGTATGACTAGACAATTTAGCGAATAAATCAAAAGAAAAGGAATAACATTGAAATAAAAATACGCAACACAAGTTGAGAAAAGGAATAACAAAAGAAAAGAAATCTAATCAAGCCATTTTCCTTTTTTCAATGTAAACGAAAACTCGGAACCTTTTTTAAGGTTACTTTGTACAAAAATTTTCTCTTGATGGGCTTCTATAATATGCTTAACAATGGCTAATCCTAAACCTGATCCCCCTTCGGCTCTAGAACCGCTTTTGTTAACTCTGAAGAAACGCTCGAAAATTCTTGATAAATACTGTTTATCAATACCTTCGCCATTATCTTGAATTCTAATTAGAACCTTATTTTTATTAATGTTCTCAATAGCTACTTCTGTTGTTCCATTCTCTTTTCCATACTTGATGGAATTCATAATCAGATTTACCAATACTTGCTGTATTTTCTCTTTATCTGCATGTACAAAAACTGGACTAGAATATTTCTCATCAAACATCAAAATGATATTCTTTTTATCCGCTTCCATTTCGAGTAGATCAAAAACATTCTGAACTTCAGTTATAATATCAAATGTAGAAAGGTCTAAATTCAAATCATTTGATTCAAATTTTGTTATCATGTCTAAATCTTGCACAATATGAATCAATCGTTCTACACCTTTTGATGCACGTTCAATATATTTTTTTCTCAATTCTTTGTCCTTAATAGCCCCTCCTTCAATTAGTGTGTCTAAATAACCTTGAACAGTAAATAAAGGTGTCTTTAATTCGTGAGAAACATTTCCTAAAAATTCTCTACGGTATTCTTCTCGCACCTTTAAAGATTCTATTTCGATTTTTTTCTCTTTGGCAAAATTCCGAATATCTTTTGTTAGACTGGCAATATCTGTTGTTACTGTTTTATCTGTCAATGAAGTAGCATCAAGAATAGAAACCTCATCATATAATTTTTTAATTCGTTTATATATAAATATTTCTACTCGGTATTGAATAAGAAAAAAACTAAAAACAAATAAAACTATTGGAAAGAAAAACAAGAAGAATACATCTATTTTTTCAAAAAGAAAATGATATAAACTAAGACATCCCAATAAAAATATTGAGATGTAAAGTGATGATTTAAAAGCAAACTTATATGATTTTTTAAAATTGACACTCATTAAAATTCAATTTTATAACCCACACCTTTAATTGTTTTAAAAATGTCGTCGTCAATTTTTTCTCTTAATTTTCTAATGTGAACATCAATTGTTCTTCCACCAACGATTACTTCATTTCCCCAAACTTTATCTAAAATTTCAGATCTGGTAAAAACTTTACCTGGCTTAGAAGCTAATAAATAAAGTAACTCAAACTCTTTTCTAGGTAATATTATAGTTTGATCATCTTTTATTACCTTATATTCTTCTCTATTAATTTGAAGATTTCCTACTTGAATTGAAGTAGATTCTGCTACTGTATCCTCTTCTTTAAGCCTTCGAAGTAGACCTTTAACTTTACTAACTAACAACTTAGGTTTTATAGGTTTAGCAATATAGTCATCGGCACCCACTTCAAAACCAGCTACTTGAGAATAGTCCTCATTTCTAGCTGTTAAAAATGTAATGATAACGTCTTTTAAATCGGGAATTTCTCGTATTTGTTCACAAGCCTCCATTCCGTCCATTTCAGGCATCATGACATCCATGATAATTAAATGTGGCTTAATTTTAATAGCTTGTTTTACTGCTTCTTTACCGTTTGTAGCTGTTGAAATTTGATAACCTGCTTGAGCCAAATTATATCCTACTATTTCTAGAATATCTGGTTCATCATCCACTAATAAGATTTTAATATCTTTTTTCTTCATTTTGTGAAATTTCATTCAATATTTCGGTAAAGTTAAAGATAAAAAAGTTAGAAAACTTTGACTTAACGGTAATTTAATCTATTAACCTTAACTTAACTTTTAACAAACTTACTAATAACTTCTGAATAACAATCGCATAATTTTCAAGAGTTTATTTTGCAGCAAAAATAAACACAACTTCATGAAAATTAAATTTTTATTATTCTGGTTATTCATTTCGGTAATCAGTTTTGCCCAAAACACTACAAAAATCAAAGGTCTTGTTAAAGACAAAGAAAACAATCAACCTTTAGGATTTGTGTCTGTTTCCCTAAAAGGAACTGGTTATAAAACCGATACAGATGTAAATGGAAATTACGAATTAAATGCAAAACCAGGAAATTTTACACTTGTTTTTTCATTTGTTGGATACAAATCCATTGAAAAAAGCATTACTTTAACCTCTGGACAAACTTTAGAAGTAAATACAAGTCTTCAAGAAAACTCCTCTAAAATTGAAGAAGTAGTTGTTAAAGTATCTTTAAAGAAAACTACAGAAACAGCACTTTTAAAAGAACAACAAAAAGCAGTTGAAATCAAACAAAGTATTGGTGCACAAGAAATGTCTAGAAAAGGCATTAGTGATGTTGAAGAAGGATTAACAAAAATATCTGGTATTACTAAAGTTGACTCTAGGGGAATCTTTGTAAGAGGTCTAGAAGGAAGATATACAAACTTACTAATCAATGGATTGGCCGCTCCTACTAACAATCCTTTTAATAAAATGATTCCTTTAGATTTAATACCTTCTGATGTAGTTGATCAAATTGATACTTATAAGACATTTAGTCCTAACATTTACGGCGATTTTGCTGGTGCTACCTTTAATGTACAAACAACAACTAAAATCACCAAACCAATTACAAAGATTTCAATAGGAACCGGATTTGTAACCAATAATAACCTAAAAGATTTTTATTACTCTAAAAATTCGCAAAAAGGTGCTGGTTACTTTGGTTTTGAATCAATCTATAGAGACTTACCTTCAGTTTTTGGATCACAACCTAAATCTATTAGCATTAGCGGCACGAGAGCTCAAAATATATTTGACAATTCAGTTTCTCCAACTAAAGGAAAAAGTCCTTTAAATTCAAGTTATGGTATTTTACATGGTGATAAATTCGATATTGGAACATCAAAACTTAGTTATTTATTTGCTTTAAATTTTGACAATAGTTATCAATATAGAGAAGGGGTTAGAAGAACGTTTCAACCAGGTCAATATGCACAATTTAGCAACAATTTATACAAGCAATCTTATAGCTATAAAACCAATTCATCGGCTATTTTAGGATTAAATTATAGTTCCAACCGATTGAATTTATCTACAAACTTTTTGTACTTGAAATCATCTAGTAGTGAAATATCGACTTCTGTTGGGGTTTTAAATGCGCAAACTAATACCCCAAATGCATTTGTTGGGGTTAATAAATATGAGCAAACTGACTTTTACAGCGGACAATTATTTGGAGATTACAAATTAACTTCAAATGGAAATCACAAAATTAAAGTAGGTGTTTCTGCTGCAAAAACAAAATTCGGTTTGCCTGATTTAAACTCTTTTTATGGAATTAAAAACAGTAACAATACAATCTCTTATAACTATGGAGCAAATAATTTCCTGAGACAATATTTGACAATTGACAACACCTTGTATATGTCTGGATTTGCAGAATATAGTTATGATTTTGGGAACGACAACAAATTAACAGTAGGAGTTAACGGAAATGGCAATCAATTAGAATCAAGTTATCGTTTCTTAAACCTAAATCCTAATACCAATTATAATATTTACACTTCAGTTTATGAAGATATTAACGATCAAATCTTATATGATTTGAATAATCCAGATTTGAATCAAAGATTATTTTACATTGAGCAAAGTGCCTATAACTGGAAAGCAAAAGTAAAAGATAACACTATTGGTACCTATGCTAATTTAAATTACAATATTACTGAAAAATTAAATGCCAACATAGGATTGAGATTTGAGCAGTTTGATTTAACTTCTTATTACAAAGACGGATCTGCATCAAATGAATTCAAAAAAGTTAATAACACCAAATCATACATATTACCATCATTAAATTTAAAATATGTTGTTAACGACAAGTCTAATTTAAGATTTGCTTCGTCATTAACTTATACAAAACCAGTTTCTATGGAAGCTTATCCAATACAAATTGTAGATCCAGAAGGAGAAACAATTCAAGGAAATTCATTCTTAAAAAACAGTCAGAATACTAATGTTGATTTAAAATATGAAATTTTCCCAACGAATAAAGAAATGTTTTCTTTATCTGCCTTTGGAAAAAGAATAGAAAATCCAATTGAAAAAATTTACATCGCTTCTGCTGGAGGTCCAATGATTTCATATACAAATTCAAAAGATGCTATTTTATACGGAATTGAGGGAGAAATGATTTTCGACTTTGGAAGAATTTCAAAAAGTTTATCAAATTTCTCTTTAGGTTTCAATGGAACACTAATGCAAACGAAAGTAACCTTAGCTGATAAAATTATAAATCCAATAAATGGTCAATTATTAGACAACATTGAAAATGTTTACCAAAAAGGACAAAGAACAAGAAACTTACAAGGCGCTTCGAACTGGTTGATAAATTCTGATCTAAAATACCAATTTAATGTAAATAAAAAATGGAATTCAACAGTAACTGCGGTTTATAATGTATTTGGTAAAAGAATTTATTCTGTGGGTTCAAATGGTTTTGATCACATTTATGAAATGCCTGTTCAAAAATTAGACTTGGTTTGGACTAATAAAATAAATGAGCACTTTGATCTTAAATTCTCAGCAGATAACATTTTAAACCCAAAAGTAAGATTAGAATTAGGTGATGAAAGTAGTAGCAACTTCATTGAAAACTCAAAAACTTACAAAGATTTTAAGAGAGGAGTTGGATTTTCAGTTGGTTTAAATTATACTTTCTAAAATATTCGTCCATAGATTTAAAAAAGGGTTTCACTTTGAAGCCCTTTTTAAATTTAACATAAACGCAATCTTAACTAACATTTAATTAATACCGCAAGTAAATATTTTATAATTAATTAATATTAATTAAATACTCAATTAATTCACTCCTAAGATATTTGCAACGTAAACAACAATCAATAAAATTAAAAAAAATGAAAAAACTATTTTTAGGATTAACTGCTTTATCTTTAATCTTTACAAGTTGTTCAAAAGACGACAATAATGAAGAGACAAATGGACCTGCAACAGGAACAATTCAAGGAGAAATTACCGGAAATGTGAGTTATGCTTATGGAAACTACAACTTAAAAGGTGTAGTGAGAGTAAAACCAGGAGCTACATTAACAATTGCTGCTGGAAGTGTAATTACAATTGACAAAACAGCTTCAACAGACAATGGATTAATTGTTGAAAACGGAGGTACAATTAATTTAATAGGAACTGCTGACCAACCAATTGTTTTCACTGAATTATCAAAAGTACCAGGCTCTTGGTCAGGAATTATGATAGTAGGAGATGCTCCAATTAATGCAATTGGAGGCGCTTCAACTGCAATCTCTGAAGACGGTTCAAACATTACTTACGGAGGAACTGATAGTGCAGATAACAGCGGTACATTAAAATATGTAAGAGTTGAATATGCTGGAAAAAAAATTGCCGATGGACAAAAAGAAACTAATTCATTTACTTTCTATTCTGTTGGTTCTAATACAACTTTAGATCACTTAGTTGCTTATAAAGGTGCTGATGATGGGTATGAATTCTTTGGTGGGACAGTAAGTATGACTAATGCAATTTCTTATGGTAACTTTGATGATGCTTTTGACTGGCAAGATGGATGGAAAGGACAAAACAACTCAAATTGGTATGCTTACCAAGTTGGAAAAGGAAATTTCGGAATGGAAATTGAAGCTTGTTCTAACAACAATAATTATTGGCCAGTAATCAGCAATATTACTTTAAAAAGAAATGCTAGCTGTGTACCTGAAGATGTTTCTTCAATTGAAATTGATGCTTTCCAATTTAAAAAAGAAGGAAATGGAGATTTTAACAACATCGTTATTGAGGGATATGGTAGCTTCTCAAACAATGGTACAACTTATGAAGGAACAGGTTGTAAAATTCAAGATGCAACTACAAACACCAACCAAGTTAATGGATCAAAAATTAAGTTGACAAATGTAAAAATTACTGGTTCAACAACAAATTATAAAGGTGCTGGTTCAGTAGTAGTTAACTTCCCTTCAGGTCAATTTACAACTAGCACAACTTCAACAGGTGCTAGTATAACCAATGGAGCTTGGTCAACAGTTGAAGGATCTAGTTTATTACAATAAAAAATAATAATATTTGGAAAGACAGCTCTTTTGAGCTGTTTTTTTTTACTCCAATGTTAAGTTTTTTATTAATGTTACCAAATTGTTAAGTAATTGTTTGTTTTATGTAAATTTATTTCCTAGATTTGAATTATCAAACTATAAAACTATATGATTATGAAAGTTTTAATGACAATTTGCGGTTTATTATTTATTTCGTTTGGATTTTCACAAGAAATAAAACCCACAGCTGAAGAAATAGCTCCCGATACTTATAAAGTAAAATATTATCACAATAACGGTAAAGTTATGCATGAAGGAAACTATATTGATGGTAAAAGTAATGGGCTATGGAAATCTTATGATGAAAATGGAAACTTAATTGCTGAAGGAAGTTTCAAAGACGGTAAGAAAGAAGGTTTATGGAATTTTTACAAAGGAGAAGAAGTAAGTAGTGTTTCTTATAACACAAATTCTATAGCTGAAATTAAAAAATTCTACACTAATCATTTAGCTGTAAAATAATTCAACCTTTAATTACAAGACATCAAACTACGCCATAAGCGTAGTTTTTTTATTCTGTTATAAAATTGATAAAAAACAAAGAACAATTTAAATTAAAATCTATTTTTGCATAAAAATTAGATTATGAGCGTTAAGAAAGCCTACTTATATGTTTTTATTTTACTTCTGATAGATCAAATCAGTAAGGTATATGTTAAAACTAATTTTACAATTGGAGAAAGCGTTACCGTTTTTAACTGGTTTAAAATACAATTTATTGAAAACGAAGGAATGGCTTGGGGTTTAGAGCTACCAGGCGATTATGGGAAACTAGCCTTAACACTATTTAGAATTATAGCAGTCGGTGGATTAGCTTGGTGGTTATGGGATTCTATCCAAAAAAATGTTTCAAAATACCTATTGGTAGCTATTATTTTAATAATGGCAGGTGCAATTGGTAACATAATAGATTCTGTTTTTTATGGAATATTATTCAACGATAGTTATGGACAAGTAGCTACTCTCTTTTCTAATGAACCTTACGGAACATTATTTCATGGACGTGTCGTGGATATGTTTTATTTTCCTATTTATCGTTTTGAACAAGTTCCTTCTTGGTTTCCATTTAAAGATTATTCAGGAGGATTTACTTTTTTTAATGCTATTTTCAATGTTGCAGATGTTGCTATTTCTACTGGATTTGGAATTTTAATTGTTTTCAATAAGCGTTGTTTTACCGATCATATCAAGTAATTTTGAACTTTTAACAAAATCAACATAATGTCATTATAATATAAATATCAGATTAGAATTATTTTTTGTTGAAAATTATTTTTAGTTTTGTCTAAATTTAATTTTTTATGATAAAAAAATATATATTTCTAATTCTGATTACAAATTATACTTGGTCACAAAAAAAAGACAGTATCACCAACAATGAAAAAGGAATAGATGAAATTGTGGTTTCTGGTACATTAAAGCCTGTATTAAGAAGCGAAACTCTTGTCCCAGTTGAAATTTATACAGCTACCTTCTTAAGAAAGAATCCTACTTCTAATTTATTTGAAGCACTACAAAGCATAAATGGGGTTCGTCCACAGCTCAATTGCAACATTTGCAATACGGGTGACATTCATATCAATGGTTTGGAAGGACCTTATACCATGGTTACAATCGACGGAATGCCCATTGTTAGTGCACTGTCAACTGTATATGGTTTGTCTGGAATTCCCAATGCACTTATCGATCGAATTGAAATAATAAAAGGACCTGCTTCTACATTGTATGGCAGTGAAGCTGTTGGGGGACTGATAAACATCATTACCAAATCACCCCAAAACGCTCCTCTTATATCAGTTGATTTCTTCACTACTTCTTGGTTAGAAAACAACTTAGATTTAGGATATAAATTCCAAATTGGTAAAAAAACGCAATCCTTACTTGGGCTAAATTATTTCAACTATAATTCTCCCATAGATAATAATCATGACGGATTTACCGATGTAACTTTACAAGAACGCATCTCTATTTTTAATAAATGGAATGTCATTAGAAAAAGTAACAAAACGCTAACACTGGCAGGGCGATTTTTTTATGAAGACCGATGGGGCGGGCAAATGCAATGGAACAAATCTTATAGAGGAGGCACAGCAATTTATGGAGAAAGTATTTATACTAAGAGACAAGAAATTATCGCAAAATATGGTTTACCTTTTAAAGAGAACATAAATTTTTCGTTCTCATTTACTAATCACGAACAGAATTCAGTTTATGGTCATGTCTTTTATTTGGCCAATCAACAAATTAGTTTCAATCAATTAACTTGGAACAAGACATTTTTAAATCAAGACCTATTAATTGGACTTGCCCATCGATACCAATATTACAACGATAACACATCCGCTACAAATAATGCTGAACACCTACAAATAGGAAGTATTTTTATTCAAAACGAAATAGTATTGAATCCCAAACATAAGTTAATGCTTGCCTATCGCTTAGACTATAATAACAATCACGGCTGGATCCAAACCCCAAGAATGGCTTATCGCTTTAAATGGAACGAAAAGAACAGTATCCGATTTAATTCAGGGACTGGTTTTCGTGTTGTGAATTTATTTACTGAAGAGCATGCTGCTTTAACTGGTTCAAGAGAAGTAATCATTAATGAAAATCTTAAACCAGAACAATCAATTAATGCTAATACAAACTATACAAGAAAAATTCGATTCAAAGATTATTCCTTACTTACTCTTGAAACATCCGTTTGGTACACGTACTTTTACAATCAAATACAACCAAATTATGACACTAACCCAAATGCTATTATATACCAAAATCTAAAAGGCTATGCCACAACTAAGGGTGTCAATTTAAATTTAGATTACGTATCTAGCTTCGGATTAAAAGCAATAGTTGGCGCCACTTATATGGAGAACTATAAAGTAGAAAATAACATCAAAACACGACCTATTCTTACCGAAAAATGGAGTGCTAATTGGACATTGAGTTATGATATTCCTTCTTGGTATATCAGTTTGGATTATACTGGCAATGCTTACAGTCCTATGCGTTTGCCGCTTCTAGGCCAACTAGACCCAAGAAGCCCAAATTCTCCTTGGTGGAGTATCCAAAACATTCAATTGAACTATAAAAAATGGGGGGGATTTGAAATCTATGGTGGCATAAAAAACATTCTGAATTGGACACCAAATAAAAACACCCCTTTTCTTATTGCACGAGCTAATGATCCGTTTGATCAAAATATACAATACGACACTAATGGAAATGTACTAGCCACACCTAACAATCCTTATGCCTTAACGTTTGACCCTAGTTACGTCTATGCTCCTAATCAAGGTAGAAGAGGATTCTTTGGAATACGCTACAAAATTTAAAAAAGGGTTTTTAAATAGACTGCCCAAAAAATAGTATTTACTTTTGGGCAGTGTAAAAAATCTTTCCTTTATTCTTCTTTATTTTTCAAAGCCATTAAAACTGTATAGGCATTTTTGATAACTATTTTTTTCCCTATTAGAGCTTCATAATTCCTGATTTCAATCACCTCTTTTGTAACAATTCCTGTTTGAACTGCAACCATTTCAAATACTAAAGGTTCTGTTTGAATAAAAACATAATTCTTACCTTCAAAATGAACAACCGCATCATTTGGCACTACAAAAGCATGAGCGTTATTTAACTCAATTACGCCATTAACATAATTTCCTGGAATCAATGTGTTAGTACGATTATTAATTTTTGCATAGACTTCAATCGCATTTGATTGGGCTTCAAAATTTTTATTTACAAAAGCAACTGCTGTAGTATACTTCACATTAGGTTGAGCATTAGTGAAAACCGTTACTGGCTGACCTATTTGCAAAAGGGCAGCATCTTTATCAAATACTTGTAATTGTGCATACATACTAGTGTTATCCATTAATTGAAATAATGCATCAGTCGCTGTTATATATTTACCTATATTTATATTAACTTGGGTAACCATACCAGAAATGGGAGCCAAAATACGAACCGATTTAGAAATGCTATTTTCTGTTAATGTTGCTGGATTAATATGTATTAAACGTAATTTTTCATCTAAAGCCTTGAGTGTGATTTTATATTTCGCCCATTCACTCTCTGCTAATTGATAACTTTTATCACTACTCGCTTGTGAAGCATTGAGTTCTTTTTGACGTTGATAATCTTTGGTTGCGAAAGTCAATTGTTGTTTAGTTGTCAAATAATCTTGTTGCAATTGAACAAAAGCTTGATCTTCAACAACAGCCAATACCTGTCCTTTTTGAACTTTCATCCCAGGCATTACCTTAATTGCTTGCACATAGCCTCCTAATGGCATACTTACACTCGCTACTGACTCAGGAGATAAAGTTATTTTTCCATTTACTTTAACAGTACTTTGAAGGGCTTGTTCTTCAATATTTCCTAATGATAAATCAGCATTTTTTAATTGCTGACTCGTTAATGTAACTTGATTCTCATCCGTTTGCTTACCTGCGGTTTGTGGTTCTATTTTGGACTGACAACCTAAAAACAAAAGCACAAGTGCTAAAACATATATATTTTTCATTATTTTTTAATTTATAGTTGGATACAATACCTGAATTAAAGCGTCATTATAAGACTTCACTTTTTCTAAATAATCTAATCTTGAGGCTAATGCTTGCTGCATAATCCACGACCATTCCATAAAGTTAATTTCACCTTTAAAAAGTTGTTTATCAGCTGTTTTAATCATTGATTTTGCCCCTGGAAGCACTTGACTTTCATAATTTTTTAGAACCAATACGTCATTTTGATGTTTATTTTGAAAAGCCAACTTAGCTTGTTCTAGTTCTTTTTTCTGTAATTCAGATTGATTAGCTAAAATGGTCCCATTAATTTTATATGCAGCTCTTCGAGCCCTATTGGCCCCATTAAAAACAGGAATACCTAAATTCAATTGAAATGACTGAAATCGTACTCCACTTCCATATTGCACATCATCTGCCCCCATTCCTTGCATCGTCATACTGTAATAACCTAAGGTAATTTCTGGAAACAACGCTGCTTTTTCAACTTGTATCGCCGCTTCATTAGCTCTTTTCTCTTTTTCAATGAGTTGTAAACGCAAATGATTAGTTTCAAAATCAGCAGCAATTTGTCCCTCGATTTTCAAATCTGTATAAGCAGGCATTACCCAATCAGTGGTAGATAACAAATATTGCATTTGCAATTGAAGTTGGTAAATCATCTCTTGATTCTTTTTAAAATCAGCTTTAATAGAAGCTAAGGCTAATTCTGCCCCATTTTTTTCTAAATGGTTCGTTTCACCTGCTTGTAATCGTAATTTAGCTTTTTCTAAAAACTGGGTATAAATGGAATCCGATTGTTGCAAAACTTTTTCGCGTTCCACAGCATAAATTAAATCATAAAAAGTTTGAGTAATAGCTTTTTTTATGGTTTGTTCTGAAGATTGATAATTCAATTGTGCCAACTCTGTTTGCACTTGGTACCAATTTTTCTTTTTAGCATTTAAAAAAGGGAAACTAATATTTTGTGTTATCCCAACACGATTATCATTAAAAGCACTATTCAATTGTCCATACTCACCCACTAAATTAAATGCTGGTATTTCTTGAGCTGATTTAACCATAACTTGGGCAACAGCCACTCGTTGTTTGTCATTTTTAAGAATTAAATTAGCATTCAATCCTTGTTCAATAACCTTATCTAAAGGCATTTTTTGCTGAGCCATACCCATAAAGCTAAATAGTAAAAACAAAGCCACAACTCTATTTTTAGATAAAACACGGATAGATTTTTTTTCAAATATCATATATAAAATGGGTAAAAGAAATAACGTTAAAAAAGTTGCAATTAATAACCCACCAATAACTACTGTAGCTAATGGTCGCTGTACTTCTGCCCCAGAACCGTTGCTAATAGCCATAGGCAAAAAACCCAAAGAGGCTACAAAAGCAGTCATTAATATAGGTCGGAGACGGTTTTTAGTACCTGTTAATATAATCTCGGTCAAATCGGAAATACCATGCTTCCTTTGCGCATTAAACTCAGCAATCAATACAATCCCGTTCAAAACAGCTACTCCAAATAGAGCGATGAACCCAACGCCTGCACTAATACTAAAAGGCATGCCTCTAAGAGCTAAAAATAAAATCCCTCCAATAGTAGAAAGTGGAATTGCGGTATAAATCAACAGAGCTTGTTTGATCGACTTAAATGCGAAATAAAGCAACAAGAAAATCAAAAGTAATGAAACTGGAACAGCAATCATCAAACGATCTTTGGCCGCATTTAAATTTTCAAAACTTCCCCCATAAGTAATGTAATAGCCGCTAGGAAATTTAATTTGAGTTTCCACTTTTTGTTTCATTTCATTTACTAGCGTTTGAACATCCGAATCATGTACATTGAAACCAACTACAATTCTTCTTTTGGTATCCTCACGTTGGATTTGATTAGGTCCATTAATTATGTTTACATCGGCTAGTACTTGCAATGGCACCTGTGTCCCTTTAGGTGTTGGTATCAATAAATTCTGTATATCGAGTAGATTTTGTTTTTGGTTCGCATCCACGCGAACAACAACATCAAAACGACGCTCACCTTCAAACAACAATCCAGCACTTTGTCCAGCAAATGAAGCATTTACTACTTTATTCACATCAGAAACATTCAGTTGGTACTGTGCCAAAAGATTACGTTTGTATTCGATTACTACTTGAGGCATACCTCCTATAGGTTCAACATATAAATCCTTGGCTCCTTTAATAGAATTGACGATCTTGCCGACTTTATTAGCATATTTAGATAATGTATCTAAATCTTCTCCATAAATTTTACATACTACATCTTGACGAGCTCCAGTCATTAACTCATTAAAACGCATTTGAACAGGATATTGAAAGCCAACTGTAATTCCAGGCACATCTTGTAGAGCAGCGGACATCTTATCTGACAACTCATTAAAAGTTGATGCCGAAGTCCACTCACTTTTGTCTTTTAGAATCACCATCATATCAGCAGCTTCCATAGGCATTGGGTCTGTAGGTACTTCTCCACTTCCTATTTTAGTAACTACTTTTTCTACTTCAGGAAACTTTGCCTTAAGTATACCTGCAGCTTTTTGAGTAGACGAAATTGTCGTATTTAAATTGCTTCCTGTTAAAACACGGGTTTCAACTGCAAAATCACCTTCTTCTAAAGCAGGGATAAATTCGCCTCCTAACTGAGACAAGACTACTATGGCTACAATAAAGGCTACAAAAGTTGCAATTATAATTTTTTTCTGATTGTGTAAAGCCTGTATTAAACGAATCATATAAATACGCTCCAAAAAGGCCATCATACGCTCTGAAAAGTGTTGCGGATTGTGTTTTATGTTTTTTAACACAATTGAACTCATCATTGGTATGTAGGTAAGAGATAAAATAAAAGCACCCACTAAGGCAAAAGCAACCGTTTGAGCCATTGGCTTAAACATTTTACCTTCAATTCCTTGTAAAGTGAAAATAGGCAGATAGACTATTAAAATAATGATTTGTCCAAAAACTGCACTATTCATCATTTTTTTTGCAGAAGACTCTACCTCTTTATTTACCTCATCTTTAGTCAAATGAATCGATTCTTCTTTTTGATGACGATTATAGATTTGATGAATCACTGCTTCAACAATAATAACCGCTCCATCTACAATTAATCCAAAATCTAGAGCTCCTAAACTCATTAGGTTACCACTCACCCCAAAAAGATTCATCATTATTATCGCAAACAACATGGACAAAGGAATAACAGAAGCAACTAATAAACCTGCTCTTAAATTCCCTAAGAATACAACCAAAACAAAAATAACAATTAAAGCTCCCTCAATTAAGTTCTTCTCAACAGTTCCTATGGCATTATTTACCATTTTGGTTCGATCTAAAAAGGGCTCAATAACCACACCTTCTGGTAAAGTTTTTTGAATCTGCTCAATACGCTCTTTTACATTTTTAATTACTTCACTACTATTGGCACCCTTTAACATCATTACAATTGCTCCTGTTACCTCTCCTTCATTATTATAACACATCGCACCATAACGGGTGGCAAATCCATTTTTAACTTCCGCAACGTCTTTGATATATAAAGGCACACCTCCTTTTGTTGTTATTGGAGTGTTTTCAATCGCTTCCAAATTCTTAATCAAGCCTTCACTGCGAATGAATAAAACAGAAGCCTCTTTTTCAATATAAGCTCCTCCAGTATTTTGGTTATTTTTTTCTAAGGCATCAAAGACATCAGTAATAGTAATCCCATTAGCATTTAATTTATTGGGCTGAATACTAATTTCAACCTGACGCAATTTTCCGCCAAAACTACTGACTTCAGCAACGCCTCTCACACCTGCTAATTGACGCTTAACAACCCAATCTTGTATTGTACGTAATGCAGTTTCATCATACTTTTGTTCATACCCTTTTTTAGCACGAACTACGTATTGATAAATTTCACCTAGTCCAGTAGAAATTGGCCCCAATGCTGGCGTACCCATCCCTTGAGGTAATTGGCTTTGAACTTGTTGTAATCGCTCTGCCACCTGCTGACGAGCCCAGTACACATCTACTTGGTCTTCAAATACTATAGTTACTAAAGACAATCCAAAACGAGAAAAACTTCTTATCTCTTTTAAACCAGCAATATTAGCATTGGCTTGTTCGATAGGAAAAGTAACTAATCGCTCTATATCTGTGGCTCCAAACGAAGGCGCTACCGTAATAACTTGTACCTGATTATTGGTAATATCAGGAACGGCATCTATGGGTAATTTTTGCACATTGTACACACCAAATCCTATTAAAACAAGGGTGAACAAGGCTACAATGAGTTTATTCTTTACAGAAAACTCAATAATTTTATTTAACATGAATAAAGAACTTTAATTAATGAATACAAAAAGTCATTCATCCTTGAAAAGGACGAAAATAAAAACATTAATTAAGCTATTTTAGGCGGTTGCCAAATAGAAGTCAAAAAATTGGAAATAAATATTTGATGCTCATTAAAATTGAGCACCATAACATCTTGAGGAAATACATACGGAGGGATAAATTCTACCGATTCTGGTAAAGCTAAAACAACATTAGGATGATTGTCTTGAAAATTCTTAAATGGCAACTGCATGTCCTTATCTTGATCTGAATCAAGATGTTGCCCATTCAAATAATGCATTTCAAAAAAACTCAACAAAGACAATTGTTTGTTTTCTTGTTTGTGTTCTAAGTAATGCTCAACCAATAAAGGCATCTTCAATAGCTGATGAACTTCAGTCATTGAAAACAAATACACACATAAAAAGGCTAGCGTTATATACTTTTTCACTATACAAAGGTAACAAGAAAATATTTTCTATATATTAATTTTTTCATAAATAAATTTAAGGCTAATTTTACCAAAAAAGAAGCTATGCAACACTATAATTACATATTCACAGGAGGCGGACTAGCTGCTCTGCTCACTCTTTACCATTTCCTTGAAGACCCTTTTTTGAAAGATTCATCTATCCTTATCATAGATCAAGAAATAAAAAACTCTAACGACCGTACTTGGTGCTTTTGGGACTCTTCTTCTTTATTTGACAAACAAGCAGAGAAAATTTGGCTAAAAGCATGGTTTAAAGACAATACACATACACAACAAATGTTGCTTCATCCTTACCGTTATAAAAAACTGAGAAGCAGCTCTTTTTACCAATTCATCTACAATCTAGCTAAACAACATCCAAACGTTCACTTTGCCCATCAAAAAGTAATTGATGTGACAGAACTTGGCACCTATTGCACAGTAAAAACTAATACACAACTCTACACCTGTAATCGCGTTTTTAATAGCATCTACAACCCCGATTGGGTAGCTTCACAAACTAAATTCCCCTTAGTTCAACAACATTTTATAGGATGGGTAGTGCGAACGAAAGAAGCTGTATTCACAGAGAATTGCCCAACCTTCATGGATTTTTCTATCAAACAAAAAGGTAATACCCGATTCATGTATGTTCTGCCTAACACAAAAAATGAAGCACTTATTGAATATACCTTATTTTCTAAAGACCTTCTACCTAAAGAGGAATATGAGCAAGCCATTACACATTACCTAAATGACTTAGGTGTACAACATTTTGAAATACTTGAGAAAGAACAAGGCAATATCCCTATGACCTGTTATCCTTTTTGGAAGCACAATACAGCAAATATCATTCATATTGGATCAGCTGGAGGATGGACTAAAGCCAGCACGGGGTACACCTTTAAAAGTGCCTATAAAAGAGCTAAAAAGCTTAGTGCATTTACTAAAACTAATACCGATTTTAGACAGTTTCATACCAAAAATAAATTCTGGTTCTATGATTTATTACTCATTGATATTTTACACCAAAACAATAAAGTTGGAAACCAAATTTTTAGCGCCTTGTTTCATGACGGAAAAGTAGCTCTCATTTTCAAATTTCTTGATGAAGAAACTTCTCTTTGGGAAGACTTACAAGTTATTAACAAATGTCCAAAAGGTATTTTCATTAAAGCCTTTTGGAATAGATTTTTAAAGGTTTTTAGGTTATGAAAACAAAACGTCTAGAGTAGCCCTGATTAAAGCAAACTACCTTGTAATACGAAAAACAGGACAAAAATCTTTGAAAAAAGAATGTATGCTCCTAGAATTTATTCAATACGTCTAAACAATTCTATTTGAGTAGAGAAATTAGTCTTCTTGGTGTATGTTACACCCTCTTTATTGTATCTGTTAAAAACAAAATCGCGCAACTTTTCTTCAATTGACAAAGAAACTAAAGCCATTTTCTTTTTAACTATTGCAAAAGTCATAGCTACTTTCTCGCGCTGGTAAATCCAACTTGAAGTAAAGGTATGATACTTTCCTACACTCTGATCACTAGTATAATAAAATGGATATGGTGCTTGAACTTCATAAGACAGAGAAAGTAAATTATAATTTCTATCTACTACAAATTGACCTTTGTAAAAATTAGCAGATTGAAATGAAATTAGTAAATCTTCATCATTAATCCATTCGACCTTATAGACATAACCTCTAGTGGTTCGAATAAAATCTAAGTCTGTTATAGTAATGTTTTTTCGTACAGGAAAACCAGAAATCCAACCTATTGGGGACTCTTTTGCGGAATAATCTTTAAACGTTTCTTTAATCTTAGTAAACCAATTGTCTTTGTTTTCAACCTCATTTTTTTTAGAAAATTGACCAGCAAAATCAGTAAACTTCAAAAGTTGTTTTTCATTTCTAGAAATAATGGTATCTGTGTTTTCAAAATTGAGTTGATCTAATTGATAAACATAAGTTGTAGTATCAACATTTTTCAGCAATTGTTTATTTAACCGTTTTAAAACAGTAGCTATTTTAGGGGCTTTTTTTACCACAACAACCTCTATTTCTTTTTCATTTTGTGCCTGAAGTAAAAAAGTAAAAAATAAAAAAAACAACCAATTTTTCATATGTATATTTTTAGCAAAGATATTAGGTTCTTTTGGCAATAAGAAGTTTCTATAAAAACAATAACAAATCTTTATGATTTTGTATTGGGTCTACACTAGAATTCTTTGTAAATTTGTACATCATTAATATTGAAATTAAATTAGTATGTATCCAGAAGAATTAGTAAAACCAATGCGTGCTGAATTATCAGAAGCAGGTTTCCAAGAATTATATAATGCACAAGAAGTTGAACAAGCGTTAGCTAAAGAAGGAACTACTCTAGTGGTGGTTAATTCCGTTTGTGGATGTGCCGCAAGAAACGCACGCCCAGGAGCAAGAATGAGTTTAGACAATACTAAAGTTCCTACACAATTAGTAACTGTTTTTGCAGGAGTAGACAAAGAAGCGGTAGATAAAGCGAGAGAACATATGTTCCCTTTTCCTCCTTCTTCTCCTTGTATGGCTTTATTCAGAAACGGTGAATTAGTTCATATGCTTGAAAGACATCACATCGAAGGTAGACCAGCCGACTTAATTGCGGAAAACTTAAAAGATGCATATAACGAATTTTGCTAATAAATCAGCAATTGAACAATAAAAACCATCCTTTTTGATGGTTTTTATTGTTTTAAGGAATATCTTTGACAAAAAATTACCATGCAAAAAATACTTTCTTATCCTTTATCGGTTATTTTTTATTTTGTTTTTGGCCTTTGTTTAGTGATTTTTCATCCGATTCAATGGATTTCTTTCAATCTTTTTGGTTACAATGCTCACCGAATTAGTGTAGCCGTGCTCAACTGGTTTTTAGTTCGTTCTACACATATTTTAGGAACCACATATAAAATAACTGGATTTGAAAATATTCCTAACAATGTTCCAGTAATCATAGTCTCTAACCACCAAAGTCTGTATGACATTCCGCCTTTTATCTGGTTTTTAAGAAAATTACATCCTAAATTCATCAGTAAAAAAGAATTAGGAAAAGGCATACCAAGTGTTTCTTATAATTTACGCCATGGCGGATCTGCACTAATTGACAGAAAAGACCCAAAACAAGCCTTGCCTGCTATTAAAAAAGTGGCCGAATACATCAACGAAAATAATTATTCAGTAGTCATTTTTCCTGAAGGCACAAGAAGTAAAAATGGCAAACCAAAAGAATTTTCAGTCAATGGTTTAAAAATGTTATATAAATTTGCCCCCGATGCTTATTTTCTTCCAGTTACTATAAATAATTCTTGGAAAATGACACGATATGGACAATTTCCATTAGGCCTAGGTAATCGTTTAGAATTCATGATTCACCCAGCTTTGAAAGGAGCCGACTATAGTTTTGAAGAACTAATTGAAAAAACAGAAAAAATAATAACCCAAAATATAAAATAATAAAACATGTCATTAAAAAATGTAAGGTTGGAAGTTATGCAACTGCTAGAAAAAAAGATCGATTCTTTCATGAACGATTTTTTAATTCCAGTGGAAAAAATTTGGCAACCAACCGATTTATTACCTCACTCTGAAAGCGAAACTTTTTTAGACGATGTAACAGAATTAAGAGAAATTGCAAAAGATTTACCTTATGATTTTTGGGTAGTCCTTGTAGGAGATACTATTACTGAAGAGGCACTACCAACTTATGAATCATGGTTAATGGAAGTAGAAGGCGTAGACAATGAAGGCCGTAACGGATGGAGTAAATGGGTACGTCACTGGACAGGAGAGGAAAACCGACATGGTGATGTTCTAAACAAATATTTGTACCTGTCAGGTAGAGTAAATATGAAAGAGGTTGAACAAACAACACACCACTTGATTAACGATGGTTTTGATATTGGTACAGGGAAAGATCCTTATAAGAATTTTGTTTATACAAGTTTTCAAGAATTAGCTACTTACATCTCACATAACCGTGTAGCACAAATTGCTAAAAAATTTGGAGATAAAAAATTACACAAAATGTGTAATTTAATTGCTGGAGATGAAATGCGCCATCACTTAGCCTATAGTGAATTTGTAAATCAAATTTTTAAAGTAGATCCAAGTGAAATGATGCTGGCTTTTCAACACATGATGAAGTTAAAAATCACCATGCCAGCCCATTTTTTAAGGGAGTCAGGGGAAAAAATAAGTACCGCTTTTGAGCAGTTCTCTACTTCAGCTCAAAAACTAGGAGTATATACCGCTATGGATTATGTAGAAATCATGCAAAAGCTTATTGATAAATGGGAGATTGATAAAATCAACGGTCTTACAGATGAAGCAGAAAAAGCTAGAGATTTCATTATGAGATTACCAGACAGAATGAAAAAAATTTCAGAGCGACTAGTACTTCCAGATGAAACTCATATTTTCAAATGGGTACAACCCGCTTTAATTAAATAACAAATGACAATCCTTTCAAAAACGAAAGGATTTTTTTTCCTATGAGTAGCATTGATAACACAATAGTATTTGTAAAAAATAAATTAAAAGAGGCGGAAGGCGGTCATGACTGGTTTCATATTGAACGTGTGTATAAAAACGCACTTCTAATTGCACAAACCGAAATCTGCAACCTCACCGTTGTTAAATTAGGGGCGCTCTTACACGATATTGCGGATAGCAAATTTCATAATGGAGATGAACAAATTGGACCAAAAATAGCCAGACAATTTCTAGAGCAAGAACAACTTGATAAAGCCACAATTGAACATGTGATAGCTATCATCGAAAATCTATCATTTAAAGGAGGAAACTTCAAGTCAAAATTTCACTCTAAAGAATTAGAAATTGTTCAAGATGCTGATCGCCTAGATGCCATCGGCGCGATAGGAATAGCTCGTACGTTTAACTTTGGTGGTTTTAAAAACAGGAGTCTCTACGATCCTTCAATCTCTCCTAAAATGAATATGACTAAAGAGGAATACAAAAGTTCTACTGCACCTACAATAAATCATTTTTACGAAAAATTATTATTACTCAAAGACAAAATGAATACAGAAACCGCAAAAAAAATAGCGGCTAATAGGCATGCTTTCATGGAACGTTTTTTAGCACAATTCTATGCTGAATGGGAAGGCGAAGCTTAATAACAAGAAACAAAAAAAGCAGTTTTCAATAGAAAACTGCTTTACTTTTATATAACAATTTGTAATTATACTACCCCTTGTCCTAACATGGCATCAGCTACTTTTACAAAACCAGCTACGTTAGCACCTTTCACATAATCAACAAAACCATTTGCATCTTTACCGTATGTTACACAAGATTCGTGAATATCACTCATAATTCTGTGTAATCTTTGGTCTACTTCTTCTCTAGTCCAAGATAAACGTAATGAGTTTTGAGACATTTCTAATCCAGAAGTAGCTACTCCACCAGCATTAGAAGCTTTTCCTGGTGCAAATAAAATTTTAGCTTCTAAGAATGCTTCAACAGCTTCTGGGGTTGAAGGCATATTAGCTCCTTCAGAAACGCAAATACATCCATTAGCAATTAATACTTTTGCTTCCTCACCATTTAATTCGTTTTGTGTTGCACATGGCAAAGCAATGTCACATTTAACTTCCCATGGACGTTTACCTTCAACAAATTGAGCATTTGGATATTTAGCTACATACTCATTGATTCTTCCATATCTTACATTCTTGATTTCCATGATGTAAGCTAATTTATCAGCATCAATACCATCAGCATCATAAATGTAACCAGATGAATCAGAAGCTGTAACAACTTTACCTCCTAATTGAGTAGCTTTTTCGATAGCATATTGTGCTACGTTTCCTGAACCAGAAACTACAACTGTTTTACCTTCAAAACTTTCTCCTTTAGTAGCTAGCATATTTTGTGCAAAATATACATTCCCGTAACCAGTAGCTTCAGGACGAATTAATGAACCTCCAAAAGTAATTCCTTTTCCAGTTAATACTCCTGTAAATTCATTTCTTAATTTTTTATATTGACCAAACATATATCCTACTTCTCTTCCTCCTACACCGATATCTCCAGCAGGCACATCTGTATCAGCACCGATATGTCTTTGTAATTCTGTCATGAATGCTTGACAAAAACGCATAATTTCATTGTCAGACTTTCCTTTTGGATCAAAATCAGAACCTCCTTTTCCACCACCCATTGGTAATGTTGTCAATGAGTTTTTGAATACTTGTTCAAAAGCTAAGAATTTTAAAATACTTAAGTTTACTGAAGGATGGAAACGAATTCCTCCTTTGTAAGGTCCAATAGCAGAATTCATCTGTATTCTGTATCCTCTGTTTACTTGTGTATTACCTGCATCATCAATCCAAGCAATTCTAAACATGATTACTCTTTCTGGCTCTACCATTCGTTCCAATAACATTTTCCCTTGATATTTAGGATTTTGCTCAATGAAAGGAATTACAGTTTCTGCAACTTCTTTTACCGCTTGCATAAACTCAGGCTCGTTTGCATTTCTCTTAGCAACTGCTTCTAAAAATGCATTAACACTTTGACTCATAATATATTTTAATTTATAAAATTATCTACGAGGCAAATATACATTTTAAAACACAACTCACGAAGAATATAACAAATTTTTAAACCTTAATTTGTTAATCATTGATAATTCAAAGTCTATGTTGTTTAATTTTTAAGAAATTAGCAATTTTATGACAGAAGTTATGTTTCATTATTTTAAAAAAAAGAATCTTGACAAGTTGTCATTTTTTTAAATTGGCTTAAAAATTGCTGTAATTTTTGAAATCTAAAATTAGAAAAATATGTTTGGATATTATATCTTAATAGCAGGAATTGCTTTAGTAAGTTGGCTAGTTAGTAACCGTTTACAAAGTAAGTTTGATTATTATTCTAAAATTCATTTAAGGAATGGTATGAGTGGAGCTGAAATTGCAGAACAAATGCTTCGCGATCATGGAATTTATGATGTTAAAGTTATTTCAACACCCGGACGTTTAACTGATCATTACAACCCAGTGGATAAAACGGTTAATTTATCCGAAGCGGTATACAATCAAAGAAATGCTGCTGCTGCTGCTGTAGCTGCGCACGAATGTGGTCATGCGGTTCAACATGCTACAGCCTACAGTTGGCTAACAATGCGTTCGCAAATGGTGCCTATAGTTAATGTTTCTTCTTCTTTATCACAATGGTTAATTATAGGTGGGTTAATCTTAGGAATCGCTTCTAAAGGCTTGTCAATTGGATACATTGTTGCGGTTATTGGCTTGATATTAATGGGAATTGCAACTGCATTTTCATTAATTACCTTACCTGTAGAATATGATGCTAGTAATCGAGCACTAGCTTGGTTAAAAAATAAAAACATGGTTTCTCAGCAAGAATATGCTGGTGCTGAAGATTCTTTAAAATGGGCCGCTCGTACTTATTTAGTAGCTGCAATTGGAGCCGTAGCATCTATGTTATATTGGGCTTTACAAGTTTTTGGCAGAAGAGAATAATTTCTCATTTTTAAAAACATTTAACAATCCAAATATTTAAAAGTATTTTGGATTGTTTTTCTTTAAATCTAATTTTAGAGTTGAATTTGTCTTTCTATTTGCTGTTCTAACGAAATAAATGTTTCTGTCCTTGAGACTCCTTTTATTATCTGAATTTTTTTGTTTAATAAATTCATCAAATGTTCATTATCTTGACAAATAATTTTAGTTAGAATGCTCCAATTACCCGTAGTATAATGTGCTTCTAATACCTCAGGAATTTTTTTTAACTCTCTTACAACTTCAGGATTACTTGAAGCTTTTTCCAAATAAATCCCAACAAAAGCCATAGTTTTATAACCTAATACTTTGTTGTCTACCACGTACTTAGACCCTGAAATTACTCCTGCTTGCTCTAGTTTTTTTAGTCGTTGGTGAATAGCTGCTCCTGAAATCCCTATCTTATTTGCAATTTGTAAAATAGGCTTTCTTGCATCTTCCATCAAATCTCGCAGAATCTCTTTATCTATTCCGTCAATTTCTATTTGTAAATGATTTAATTTCATGTTAACAATTTTTAATTAAAGATATAAAATTAGTTACAATTAGAAATAAAAAAATCCTTTTCAATTGTTTTCGAAAAGGATTCAAGAGCAAAAGCTTTATCTTAATTAGTAATATTTAGATGGTTATAACCTAAATAAGGCACCTCTATTTCTTTAAAAATAACACCATAGTCTTCTAATTCTTTCAAAATAGGTTCATAAACTTCTTTTGAAATTGGAAGTTGAACTCCTGGAGTTGTTATTTCACCTTTTAATATTTTTAATGCGGCAATAGCAACGGGTAAACCTACAGTTTTAGCCATTGCTGTATAGGTTTGATCATCTCCAATACAAACCATGGTTGAATCTATTTGCTTTTTCTCTCCATTCAGAATGTAACCGAACTTATGATACATTACAATCATATCTTTATCTTGAGGTTGCAAAGCCCATTTTTCTGCTAATATTTTTTCTAAAATTTGAGCAGGAGTAGCCTCTTTTAAACCTACTTTTTTTGTTCCATCAAACAAATCCAATTCCACTAATTTATCCCAAATAACATCATCTTGGTCTATTTTTTGCGCATGTCTTAATTTAATTTCAACCGTGTCTGTTGGATGATAAGGCAAAAAAGAATTGGTAAATTCTCTATAAGTCATGTTTTCAGAATTCTCCACTATATAAGTATCATCAGTCATTCCTAACTGCACTAAAATATCCCAAGCTCTTGAATAACCCACTCTTCTAATAGTTCCTCGATAACATGTTAAAGCATCGTCAAGACCATAAATACTCCTGTATTTTAACGAATCTCTGTTGGCATAAGCTTCAAATCTACCGTACCCCTCTACTTCCAAAAACTCCGTTCTTCTGAATAATTTATTATACGGAATGTATTTGTACTTCCCTTCTTGAATAAATTTAGCAGCGCCTCCTTGACCAGCTAAAACGACATTTCTTGGATTCCATGAAAATTTATAATTCCATAAATTAGTATCACTCTCTGGGGCTACTAAACCACCACAAAAAGATTCAAATAAAATAATTTGTCCTCCTTTTGCTCTAATCTCATCCATTACTTTCATAGCACTCATGTGATCAATACCTGGGTCTAACCCGATTTCATTCATCAAAATCAGGTTATTTGCTTTGGCCACTTCATCTAATTCTTGCATTGCTGAACTAATGTAGGAAGCAGTAACCATGTGCTTTTTATAAGCAATACAATCCTTAGCAACTTCAATATGTAAATGAGCAGGCAACATGGAAATTACTAAATCTGCTCGCTGAATTTCTTCTTTCCTTTGCGCTTCATTGAACACATCGAAAGCTATCGGTCTAGCATTTAAATGGTTATTGGTCTTTTTTCTAGCTAATTCTTCGGATAAATCTCCAATTGTGATGTGTAAATTTTCAGAAGTTGATTTTTCAATTAAGTATTTTATCAGGGACGATGCCGAACGACCCGCACCAATAATTAGTATTTTTTTCATTCTGTTGTTTTGGTTTGTTTAATAGAATTATAACACGAAGGTAATAAAATGTTATATTTTTAAAAAGTTAAACTGCATTTTATTGATAAAGTTTTAGTATACTTTCATATATTTGTCCGAAATTTAGAAAGAAATGGAAAAAAAGATCTTGGTAGTTGCTGCCACTTTTGGTTTTTTTGCTATTATTTTAGGCGCTTTTGGTGCCCATGCTTTAAAAAAAGTATTAACCCTTGATCAATTGACTTCTTTTGAGACAGGAGTAAAATACCAAATGTATCATGCCTTATTCTTATTATTTGTCGGCACAACTAGCTTAGTAACTATAAAAGACAAAGAGATCATCTTTTATTTCACTTTAATTGGTGTTTTATTTTTTTCTGGATCTATTTATTTATTGACTACTTCTAGTATTACTAGCATTAAATCTAAATTTTTAGGCCCAATAACCCCTATTGGTGGGCTATTTTTAATAGCTGCTTGGGGAATGCTTACATATAAACTTCTAACAAAAAAATAGCTAATATCACCTTATATCTAAAATTTAATTTTTATTTTCGCATTTTAATATAAAGCAACATAACTTATTATTTATGAATACACATGCTCAATTTACGAAAACGATTTCGTTAGAAAAATATGGTATTAAAGACGTTCAGGAAATCATTTATAACCCTTCATATGACTTACTATATAATGAAGAATTAAATGATCATTTACAAGGTTTTGAAAGAGGACAATTAACAGAACTTGGCGCTGTTAATGTAATGACAGGTGAATTTACAGGGCGTTCCCCTAAAGACAAATACATTGTTAAAGATAGTGTTACAGAAAACACCATTTGGTGGAACTCTGACAAAGCAGCAAATGACAACAAACCTATTTCAACAGAAACTTGGAATGCCTTAAAAGAAACTTCTGTTAATCAATTATCTGGAAAAAAATTATTTGTAGTAGATGCTTTTTGTGGTGCTAATGAGAATACAAGATTAAAAGTTCGTTTCATCATGGAAGTAGCATGGCAAGCTCATTTTGTTACAAATATGTTCATTCGCCCTACTGCTGAAGAATTAGCAAATTTTGGCGAACCAGACTTTATTGTAATGAATGCGTCTAAAACTTCTTTTAAAGACTACAAAGCGCATGGATTAAATTCTGAAGTTTATGTAGCTTTCAATTTAACTGAGAAAATTCAATTAATAGGTGGAACATGGTATGGTGGAGAAATGAAAAAAGGATTGTTCTCCATGATGAATTACTACTTACCACTACAAGGAATTGCTTCCATGCATTGTTCTGCTAATAAAGGTAAAGATGGTGATGTTGCAGTTTTCTTTGGTTTATCTGGAACAGGGAAAACGACATTATCAACTGACCCAAAACGTGAGTTAATTGGTGATGACGAGCATGGTTGGGATAACGACGGAGTATTTAACTTCGAAGGAGGTTGTTATGCAAAAACAATCGATTTAAGTAAAGAAAACGAACCAGATATCTATGGAGCAATTAAAAAAGATGCATTGCTAGAAAACGTAACAGTTGATGCTAATGGAAAAATTGATTTCAAAGATGGTTCTGTTACACAAAACACACGTGTTTCTTATCCGATTTATCATATTGAAAATATTGTTAAACCCGTTTCTAAAGCAGGTCATGCAACTAAAGTAATCTTCTTAACTGCTGATGCTTTTGGTGTAATGCCCCCTGTTTCAAAATTAACACCAGAACAAACTAAATACTATTTCTTATCTGGATTTACAGCAAAATTAGCTGGTACAGAAAGAGGAGTTACACAACCTGAGCCTACATTTTCGGCTTGTTTTGGAAAAGCATTTTTATCACTTCACCCAACAAAATATGGAGAAGAATTAGTAAAAAAAATGGAAGAACATAATGCAACCGCTTATATGGTGAATACAGGATGGAATGGAACAGGAAAACGTATTTCAATTAAAGACACTCGCGCTATTATTGACGCAATCTTAGATGGTTCTATTGAAAAAGCAGAAACCAAAGTAATTCCAGTTTTTAACTTTACAGTGCCTACCGCATTACCTAATGTAGACGCAAACATTTTAGATCCTAGAAACACTTATGCTGATGCTTCTGAGTGGAGTACAAAAGCTGAAGACTTAGCGGGTAGATTTATTAAAAATTTCGTTCAATATACAGACAACGAAGAAGGGGCTACATTGGTAAAAGCAGGTCCACAATTAAGTTAATTTTATAAACTAACTACTACTATATCTAAAAAAGCATCAATTACAATTGATGCTTTTTTTGTAATATACTATTTTATTAAATCTTCCAAAGATAAAAAAATACACTTTTTTTTAATTATGGCACAAAGATTGATTTATTTTTTTATATCTTTACAAAACAAATGGTTCGCATGAAGAAAAATTACATTTATATTTTATTGTTATTCTTTTTTTCTTTTTCTGCTAGTGTGGTTGCACAAGACAGCAGAGGTTCTGTGAACAAAAATCAAGACCCCACTATTGAAGGGTTAAATGTTTACCCCAACCCTAATAACACCGGAAAAGTTTTCATAACATCTAAATTAAACCTAGATAAAAAAGTTGAAATTTTTGATGTTCTTGGTAAAAAAGTGATTGATGTAACGCTTTACAGCAAAGAATTGAATATTACCAATTTGAATCCTGGTGTTTACATCATTAAAATCAAAGAAGGCGATGCTTCGTCAACTAGAAAACTTATTATCAACTAATTAAGCAGTTGTTAAAATTAGAAATTTAATCTAAATTTTACATAAAATACTAGTTGCTTAACTAGATTGTTTATATCTTTGTAGAAAATTTTAATATTTAGAAAATGAAAAAACTTTACTCAATTTTTATTGGTTTAATTTCGTTTGCTTCATTTGGACAAACTATTTATTCTGAAAATATGGGAACTCCCACAGGGAATACAGCAGTTTCTGCCTATGTTACAGGAACCGCTCCTGCTACCTTTCAAAATAGCACACCTATTGTTTACACAGGCACATCTGGTGCTAGCATGATGAGAGTTTCAACTGCATCATCGGGTTACACTGGAGCATCTGGAAATGGAAATGTTTTTTTTAATCAAACTACTAATGTTGGTCATTTTTTTCAGATTGATGGAATCAACACTTCATCATATAGTGCTGCTAATTTAAAATTATCTTTTGGAATGTTAAGTACAAGTGTTACAACATCACAGTTAATTATTGAACAAAGCACCAACGGTGGAACAACATGGACACCTTTAACTTATACAGGTCCAACTACTGCAAATACTTGGTCGTTAGTTTCAATTTCTGGTGGAGTAATCCCTTCTTCAACAACTTTGTCTTTAAGATTTTCTCAACCTTCAACAACAACGACTCCGGTTTCTACACAATTTAGGATTGATGATATTAAAGTAGAAAACGTATCTGCGTCTTGTACTTTATCGTTGGGAACACCTGTTGTTGCATGTGTAGCTTCAACTTCAGCTCTAGATAATTATACCGTTACAATTCCTTACACTGGAGGAGCAACTGCAACCTATAATATTACAACTGCAGGTGTTGTTAGTGGTGATAATCCAACAACTTCTGCTACAGGTAATATAATAATTACAATGAATGAAAGTTCAATGGGAACTTATACTGTAACTGTTGGGTCAGGCCCTACATGTAGCTTTACATTTTCTTTTACAAGTCCTGACAATTGTATTGCTACTAATTCATTACCCGTAAACGAACCATTTAACTATACCATTGGAACTCCATTAAACACATCACAAATGTGGAAAAACAGTTCGGTTGGTTCAGATGAAATATTAGCCGTTAATGGAAACCTTTCTTACACTGGTATAACTTCAACTGGGAATTCAATTTCATTTGCAGGAGCAGGTAGCGATACTTTATTACCATTTACAGATACAACTTCTGGAAACTTATTTACATCTTTTTTAGTAAAAGTAAGTGACTTAACTGGAATTTCAACAACAGGCTCTACTTATTTTGCATTATTAACTAATGCTTCAAACTCATTTACTGTTGCTAGAATATACTTTAAAACTGATGGTACAAATTTTCAATACGGAATAAGCCCAACAACAGCTGTTGCTGATATTGTTTGGTCTGCTAATACATATACCGTAAATTCAACTCAATATTTAGTATTAAGATATGACTTCACAAATAATTCATTATCTTTATATGAAAATCCAACAATTAGTGGATCTGGATCTCCTTCGGTTGTTGTAACCCCAACAACTGCATTAACTAGTTTAGCTAATTTCATTTTACGTCAAGACTCTGCGACATCAACTCCAGCTATGACAATTGATGAATTAACAATAACAACTACACCTAACTTTACGTTATCATCAGCTTCATTCTCTCAAATTAATGGTTTAAAAATGTATCCCAACCCTGTTAAGGCTGGAAACTTACATATTGAAACTGCTTTAAACGGAGACATTGATGTAGCTATTTTTGATTTAGTTGGTAAAGAAGTAGTAAATACTAAAGTAGTAAACAATACAATTAATGTAGCAAACCTTACTAGTGGTATTTATGTAGTTAAAATAACAGAAGAAGGAAAAACTTCAACTCAAAAATTAGTTATTGATTAATATCATATACTATTATATCAAAAAAGCACCAATATGAATTGGTGCTTTTTTTATGTCTTTATTAAATCTTATTTTTGCATAAAATTATTGCACATTGATTTCAACTTCAGATATATTTTCGATAGCGTCTAAAAAGGAATTTGAAAAAATAACCTTGAAAGTATTTAGACACCAATATGAACACAACGCTGTTTATCATCAGTTTTGTACGTTATTGAAAAAGAACCCATCAAACGTAAAACGAATAACAGACATCCCTTTTTTACCTATACAATTCTTTAAATCAAATCGTATTGTTACTGGCACAAATTCAGATGAAAAGGTGTTTACAAGTAGCGGAACAACAGGAATGATCACTAGCAAACATCACGTTACTGACTTAAAAGTATATGAAACGAGTTTTAGGCAAGCTTTTTCATTGTTTTATGGTAATATTGAAGACTACTGTATATTGGCATTATTACCTTCCTATTTAGAACGCGAAGGTTCTTCATTAATCTACATGGTACAAGATTTAATAGAAGGTAGTCAACACCCAGATAGTGGTTTTTATTTAAATGAATACAAACAATTGATTAAAAAAATCATTGAATTAGATGAAGCTGGGCAAAATGTCTTATTACTAGGAGTTACTTATGCCTTATTAGGCTTAATTGAAATGCATTCATTCCGCTTGAAAAACACCCTTATTATGGAAACGGGCGGCATGAAGGGCAAACGAAAAGAAATGATTCGAGAAGAATTGCATGCACTACTTTGTAAAGGATTTGGAGTAAAAGCAATACATTCTGAATATGGTATGACTGAATTATTATCACAAGCCTATTCTCTTGGTAATGGTATTTTTGAATGTCCCCCATGGATGGATATTTTGATTCGTGATACGGAAGATGCGCTAAGCCCGATTGGTTACAATAAAACTGGCGGTATCAATGTTATTGATTTGGCAAATTTCAATTCTTGCTCCTTCATAGCGACACAAGATTTAGGAAAAAAACATGAAAACCAAAGCTTTGAAGTTTTAGGCAGATTTGACAATAGTGACATAAGAGGTTGCAATTTAATGATACAATAAAAAAGAAAAGTAATCAATAGACTCGATAAGAGCTAATCACAAAATGCTGCTGACAACGAGAAAAAATGTAAATTGAAAAACAATATATTTCCTCTAAAAATGACACTAACCGATACACACAGCCACTTGTATGCTGAAGAATTTGATTTAGACAGAAAAGAAATGATGCAACGAGCCTTTGAAAAAAATACAACTCGGTTATTCGTTCCTTCAATTGACAGTAGTTATACACAAAAAATGTATGATTTAGAAAAAGAATATCCTAATCAAGTTTTTCTAATGATTGGCCTGCACCCATGTTATGTAAAAGAAAATTATCTAGAAGAATTACAGCATGTTGAAAATGAACTAAAAAAAAGAAAATTTGCCGCTATTGGTGAAATTGGACTAGATTTATATTGGGATAAAACCTATTTAAAAGAACAGCAAGAAGCTTTTACACATCAAATTAAGTTAGCCAAAAAATATGAATTACCAATAAATATTCATTGTAGAGACGCTTTCAATGAAATTTTCGAGTTATTAGAACAAGAGAAAGAAAAAAATCTTTTTGGCATCTTCCATTGCTTTACAGGAGACTACCAACAAGCCTTACAAGCTATTGATTGTGGCTTAAAACTAGGTATTGGGGGCGTAGCTACTTTTAAAAATGGAAAAATAGATCAATTCTTAAAACAAATTCCACTGGAACACATTGTTTTAGAAACAGATGCCCCTTATTTAGCTCCTGTGCCCTATCGTGGTAAAAGAAACGAAAGTAGTTATATATACCTAGTTGCTGAAAAATTAGCCCAAATATATGGTACTACAGTTGAAGAAATTGCACAAATTACCACTGATAATTCAAAAAATGTATTTGGATTTTAAGATGAATTTTAATTTTAATTCCCATTTTTTTTGTTTTTTTGTACCATAGAAATTAGCCATGTCAAAATTCGATAAAATTCGTCCTTATTATGACTCCGAAGTAAACCATGCTTTGAGAGAATTGGCACATCATCCCATGATGAAAGCGATGATGAATTTTGCGTATCCAAATGTGGAAGATTCTGTTTGGAAAGAACACCTATTACGCACATATTCAATACGTGATTTCCAAATTAATTTTGCGTATCAAGCCATTAAGAAAATTTTAGAAAAAACATCTGATGGCTTAACCACTTCAGGTTTTGAAAAATTAGAACCGCACACGGCTTATTTCTTCATCTCCAATCATCGTGACATCATTTTAGATACATCACTTTTAAATGTTTGCTTGTTTGATCATGATTTAATCATGACCGCATCGGCAATTGGTGATAATTTAGTCAAAAAAGATTTTTTATTGAAGTTATCAAAATTAAATCGTAATTTTTTAGTACAACGTGGATTACCTCCTAGAGAATTGTTGCAAAGTTCTAAATTATTATCTGAATACATGTATCATTTGGTAACAAGAGAAAACAGATCTGTTTGGATAGCACAACGTGAAGGTAGAACGAAAGATGGCAATGATGCTACCCACCAAGGTGTATTAAAAATGATTGCAATGGCAAATGATGAAGCTGATGTAATGGACTTTTTTAAGAAAATTAAATTAGTTCCCGTATCAATATCCTATGAATATGACCCAACAGATGCTTTAAAAATGCCTCAATTAATGGCCGAAGCCAATGATGAAATTTACATAAAAGATAAGAATGAAGATTTTATAACACTTTTAAGTGGAATTATTGGCCAAAAAAAACGTATCCATATTCATGTAGGCGATGTTTTAAATCATGAAATAGACCAAATAAAAGCAACAAACGATAATAACAATAAACAAATACAGGCCTTAGCTCAAGCAATAGATGATTCTATTTTACAATCTTACCAACTATGGCCGACCAATTTTATTGCCTACGATTTATTACACCAAACATCTATTTATAGTTGTAAGTATACAGAAAAAGAAAAACAACTTTTTGAGCGAAGATTGGAATTACGCATCAATGCTGACGATATAAAACAAAAAGAAAGCTTTTTAGCCATGTATGCCAATCCCGTTATTAATAAATTAAAATACCAAACTATTGAAACCAATTAACAAACCGAACATCTTATTGATTTACACGGGTGGTACCATTGGTATGGTTAAAGATGCCGATACTGGAGCGTTGAAAGCTTTTAACTTTAAAAAATTAATAAAAGGAATTCCTGAATTAAAGCTCTTGGATTGCACTATTCATTCTATCTCTTTTGATCAACCTATAGATTCTTCAAATATGGAAGTTGAAAATTGGGTTCAAATGGCTAATATTATTGAACAACATTACCATAACTACGATGGTTTTGTCGTGCTTCATGGATCAGACACTATGTCATATAGCGCATCCGCTCTAAGTTTTATGCTAGAAAACTTAACTAAACCAGTAATTTTCACTGGATCACAATTACCTATTGGAGATTTGAGAACTGATGCAAAAGAAAATTTAATTACTGCAATTCAAATTGCTGCTTTACAGCAAAAAGGAAAACCAGTTGTACAAGAAGTCTGCTTATATTTTGAATATAAATTATACAGAGGAAATCGAACTACTAAAATTAGCGCTGAACATTTTAATGCTTTTATATCTCCCAATTTTCCAGAATTAGTAGAATCTGGTGTTCACTTAAATATAAACTATGATGCTTTATTTTCATCTTCAAAGAATAAAGGATTAATTGTAAATAAAAATTTTGACACTAATGTTTTAGTTATTAAATTGTTCCCTGGTATTACAAGAGCGGTTTTAGCTTCATTATTAGCCATACCAAACTTAAAAGGAGTCGTTCTTGAAACTTATGGTGCTGGAAATGCTCCTATGCATAATTGGTTTATTGAAGAATTAGAACTCGCAACAAAAAAAGGTTTACATATTATTAATGTAACCCAATGTAGTGGTGGAAGTGTAATAATGGGGACCTATGAAACAAGTACTAAATTAAAAGAATTAGGTTTAATTTCAGGAAAAGATATTACCACAGAAGCGGCGATTACTAAGCTAATGTATTTATTAGGACAAAATGTGGCTCCAACTGTATTTAAAACCATATTTGAAACGTCCTTAAGGGGTGAAATGAATTAATAAAAAAAGAGAGGTGGCCGAGTGGTCGAAGGCGCACGCCTGGAAAGTGTGTATGCTCCAAAAGGGCATCGAGGGTTCGAATCCCTTCCTCTCTGCTAACAAAAATTATATGTATAGAATTGTTTTTCTTTTGCTTACACCACTCTTTCTGTGGTCACAAAACTCCATAGAAGAACCTAGACAAGAAATTGACTCATTATATAGAGAAGATCAATTCTACTTTTCATTAAGTTATAACTTAGTCCAAAATCGACCTGCAGGTTTCAAACAATTCTCTTTCTCACCAGGAATTAGTGTTGGCTTCTTACGTGATATGCCATTCACAAAAAATAGACATTGGGCTATTGCATCAGGAGTGGGTTATTCATACAATAATATTAAACAGTTCATTAATTCAGAGGAGTTATTAGGTGTGGGAACCATTACACCTTCTGAAAATATCAGAACTACCATCATTGCCCATGGATTAGAATTTCCATTAGAAATTAGATGGCGTAATTCAACACCTTTGAGCCACAAGTTTTGGAGAATTTATACCGGCTTCAAAGCAACTTATATTCTTGATGCTCGATTAAATTTAGAAACTTCTTTTGGAAAAGACAAACAATCTATAACAAATGAAGTCAATCGTTGGCAATTTGGTGCCTATATTACTGCAGGATTCAACACATGGAATCCTTATATTTACTATGGAATAAACCCTATATTTAAAGACGGTTCTAAAATAAGCAACCTTAATATTGGTTTTCAATTTTATATTTTATAGATCCAAACTAAATACTGAGGAATTACACCAATTAATAAACCAACAACCAATTCTATAGGAGTGTGTGCTTTCATAAATAAACGCGAAGAAGCCACAAAACCCATACATAATAATAATACAACTAGAGTATTGATAGCTGGTACTTGTAAATAGCTAATTAATAAAAGTGTAAAAACAAATAAAGATGTTACTCCAATCATGTGTAAACTAGCTTTGAACCCAACTGATACAGAAATAAGTACAATAAATGAACTAATAAAACCTCCTTCAAAAAAATGACTTAATACTGGTTCAGACTCTTGTAGACCACCATACCTCAACAAAACATACATGAGTGCCATCTGAATGAAAATGGGTATTTTACGCTCTTCCAAAGTAGCTCCTGTAAAAGATGAAACCAAATTTAAAATGCGTAGTAATAAATAAAAACATAAAGGCAGAATAACTGTCAAGAGAAGTATCTGAAAGAAAGTAAAATACATATGAATATCAGAAACGAGATTCCCTTCAAAAGTGAAGTACAATAAAGTTCCATATAAGGAAACAAAAATAGGATGAAATATATAAGAAAAGGGAACTAATAAATACTTGGTGTGCATCAGATTTTCTTTCTTAATCGGGCTACTGGTATATCCAACTGTTCTCTATATTTGGCAACTGTTCTACGGGCAATAGGATAGCCTCGTTCTTTCAAAATAACAGCCAAATCTTCATCTGGCAAAGGCTTACTTTTGTCTTCTTCAGCAATTACTTGTTCCAAAATCTTTTTTATTTCAATTGTAGACACATCCTCACCTTCTGTGTTCTTCATCGCTTCACTGAAAAATTCCTTAATCAGCTTAGTTCCATAAGGAGTATCAACATACTTACTATTAGCTACTCGTGAAACAGTAGAAATATCTAAGCCTACCATGTCCGCAATATCTTTTAGAATCATAGGCTTCAACTTTGTTTCTTCCCCTTCTAAAAAATATTCGTATTGAAAATGCATGATAGCATTCATGGTTACCATCAATGTTTCTTGACGTTGCTTTATAGCATCAATAAACCATTTGGCTGAATCCAATTTTTGTTTAATGAATTGAACCGCATCTTTTTGTGCTGATGATTTTTCACTTGAATCTTTGTAGGTTTTTAGCATTTCTTGGTAATCCTTTGAAACATGTAACTCAGGAGCATTTCTCGAATTTAAAGTCAATTCCAATTCCCCATCAATTACTCGAATTGTAAAATCGGGTACCACATGCTCTACTACCCTACTGCTACTATCAAAACTTCCGCCTGGTTTTGGGTTTAATTTTTCAATTTCATCAATCGCTTTTTTCAATTGTTCTTTAGAAACATCAAATTTTTGCAACAATTTATCATAATGCTTTTTTGTAAACGCATCAAACTGTTTATCAATAATATCAATAGCTAAACTTACTGAATCCGTAGGGGTTTTGTGTTTTAACTGAATTAACAAGCATTCTTGCAAATCACGAGCTCCCACACCTGAAGGCTCTAGCTGTTGAACAACGGTCAACACTCGCTCAACGGTCTTCTCATCTGTGTAAATCCCCTGAGTAAAGGCCATATCATCTACAACATCTTGAATTGTCCTTCTTATATAACCAGAATCCTCAATACTACCCACTAAAAACTCAGCAATTTCACGATCTTCATCTGATAAAATAAAAGTGTTCAACTGATTAATTAAATCTTGATGAAAACTCATTTGAGCAGCAATAGGCAACGATTTATCTTCGTCATCATCACTATAATTATTCGTTTGATACTTATAATCTGGAGTTTCATCATTACTTAAATATTCGTCGATATTTAAATCTCCAGTATCAATATGCTCGTTATCATAATCGTCGTAATCGTCATTCGAGTTATCAAATGAATCTTCATAAGAATCTAAAGAAGCGTCCACATCACCTTCTAAAGCCGGATTTTCAACCATTTCTTCTTGCAAACGTTGTTCAAAAGCTTGCGTAGGCAATTGAATCAGTTTCATCAACTGAATTTGCTGAGGCGAAAGTTTCTGTGAAAGTTTTAAATTTAGATTCTGTTTAAGCATATCTTTGAGTCAAAAGTCAAAAGTCAAAAGTTTCAAACTAAACTATAGCATGAAACTTTTAACTTGAAACAACTATTTTTTAAAATTCTGCGTTTTGTGGTGTTCTTGGGAAAGGAATTACGTCTCTAATGTTTGTCATACCTGTAACGAATAATACCAATCGCTCAAATCCTAACCCAAATCCTGAGTGTAATGCAGATCCAAATCGTCTCGTATCTAAATACCACCACAATTCTTCTTCATCGATTCCTAAAGCTTGCATTTTTTCAACTAATACATCATAACGTTCTTCTCGTTGAGAACCTCCTACAATTTCGCCGATACCAGGGAATAAAATATCCATGGCTCTTACTGTTTTTCCATCTTCATTTAAACGCATGTAGAACGCTTTAATTTTAGCCGGATAATCAAATAAAATAACCGGGCATTTGAAGTGTTTTTCTACTAAGAAGCGTTCATGTTCCGATTGTAAATCAGCTCCCCATTCTTCAATTAAATATTGGAATTTCTTTTTCTTATTAGGTGTAGAATCTTTCAGAATATCAATTGCCTCTGTATAAGAAACACGCTTAAAATTATTTTCTAAAACGAAGTTTAATTTTTCTAACAATGTCATTTCGCTTCGATCTGCTTGTGGTTTTTGTTTTTCTTCTTGTGCAAAACGTTCGTCCAAGAATTTCAAGTCATCACCACAGTTGTCCACTGCATATTTAATAACATATTTAATAAAATCTTCAGCCAAATCCATATTGTCTGCTAAATCATTGAAGGCTACTTCAGGTTCAATCATCCAAAATTCGGCTAAGTGACGCGACGTATTAGAATTTTCTGCACGGAATGTAGGTCCAAAAGTATAAATCTGGCCTAAAGCCATAGCAAATGTTTCTCCTTCTAACTGACCTGAAACGGTTAAGTTGGTTTGTTTTCCAAAGAAATCTTCTTTATAGTTGATGCTTCCGTCTTCATTTCGTGGCGCCGAACCATCTAAAGGCAACGCAGTTACTTGAAACATTTCGCCAGCACCTTCCGCATCTGATCCTGTAATAATTGGCGTATTTACATATACGAATCCTTTTTGTTGGAAGTATTGATGCACTGCAAACGATAAGGCTGAACGCACACGCATGATGGCTCCAAACACATTAGTTCTGACACGTAAATGCGCATTTTCACGTAAAAATTCAAGAGAATGACGTTTGGGTTGCATTGGGAATTTTTCCGCATCAGAATCACCCAAAATTTCTAATGAAGCTACTTGAATTTCAACATTTTGACCAGCACCCTGACTTTCAACCAACGTACCTTTTACACAAATGGCAGCACCAGTAGTAACTCTTTTTAATGTTTCTTCAGGAGTGTTTTCAAAATCAACAACACACTGAATATTATGAATGGTTGAACCATCGTTCAACGCAATAAATTGGTTATTTCTAAATGTACGTACCCACCCTTTAGCGGTTACTTCTTGTAACGTTTTGGTGTTGTTTAATAAATCAACAATCTTAGTATGTTTCATTTCCTATCTTTTCATTAAAGATGCAAATATAGTGCGAAAAAATGAGTTAATAAAATGTTGATTCGCACATTCAAAGCATTTTATAAAACGACATTAAACTGCTTTTTTATTGCTTGATTAGGGCATTTTCCCTATTTTTACCTCATGATTTTAATTACAGGCGCAACCGGCTTAGTTGGGTTTCATTTGATGCAATTGTTGTCGAAAGAAGCTACACCTATTCGCGCGCTGTATCGATCGGAAGCAAAAAAAGACCATATTAAAAACTTATTTGAGGCACAAAATCAACTTCATATTTTTAAACAAATTGATTGGTTTCAAGCTGATTTACTAGACATTCCCTCACTTGAATTAGCTTTTCAAGACATAACACAGGTCTACCATTGTGCTGCTTTGGTTTCTTTTGAACCCAAAGATCATACAGATCTTTACAAAAACAATATTGTTGGCACGGCTAATGTCGTTAATCTATGCTTGGCTTTTGGAGTAGAAAAATTGTGTCATGTGAGTTCAATTGCAACTTTAGGTAACAGAACCGAGCACCAACTTTGCATTACTGAAGAAACTGAACGAAACAACGAACTCCATTATAGCGATTATTCCATTTCTAAATACGGAGCCGAGTTAGAAGTTTGGCGAGGATATCAAGAAGGATTACCAATTGTAATTGTAAATCCAGGTGTAATTTTTGGCGCTGGATTCAAAAAATCAGGCAGCAGTTTATTCTTTACTAAAATCAAAAAGGGTTTACCTTTTTACACCAAAGGCAAAATAGGAATAGTGGCTGTAGAAGATGTTGTGAAAGCCATGTACCTACTCATGAATAGCCCTATATCTGGAGAGCGTTTTATTCTTGTAGCCGAAGACCTGACTTACCAACAATTGTTTTGCATTTTAGCTAAAGCATTTAATATTCAACCTCCTAAATGGCATGCTTCAAAAGTATTAACCGCTGTTATTTGGCGTTTGGATTGGATTTTTTCGACCTTATTTTTTACTAGAAGAAAATTAACAAAAGTAGCAGCACAATCCTTACACAACGAAGAATTTCATAGCTCAGAAAAAATAAAAAAAAATATACCATTTTTTGAATTTACTCCTATGGAATCCTACCTAACAAAATTAGCCAAAGAGTTTAAATAAAAAATCACGCATAAAGCGTGATTTTTTATTCATTTATGATTTTGTATACGCTCTAGTACGCGTTTATACATAAACTTATAGTTTCTAACATCAGCTGCATAATACCTATTGTTCTGATGAAAAGTAGCACTATCAATTTTATATTTTTTATAAATATAATCTTTAGGATTGATATTTTTTTCTATTAATTGTTCTGGCGCATTGGCAGAAGCACCTTGTAAAACAGCCACATCATACATAATGTTTTCCATGGTTTCTTCATCTAGCAATCGATCAGGCTTTGGAACCGGATTTCTTGAACAAGAAACAACTAAAACCAAACCTATAAAAAATACTGTTTTTCTCATACGTAAAATTACTCTCGATCAAAAGTTAAACGTTGTCCCGCTAATACTTCTTTTACCTTTCCATTTTGATACACCAATTTACCATTTACAAAAGTATGGGTTACTCTAGATTTTAAGTTCATACCTTCTAACGGAGACCAACCACATTTATACAATAAATTTTCCTTCTTAACATTCCATGGTAAATGTGGATTTACAATAACTAAATCCGCAAAGTATCCTTCTCTAACAAAACCTCTTTTCTCTATTTTAAATATCCTAGCTGGATTATGACACATTTTCTCTACAATTTTCTCCACAGAAATTTTCCCTTTCGCGTAAGCCTCCATCATTAAAACTAATGAATGTTGCACTAAAGGGCCTCCAGAAGGCGAACTCATGTAAGGATTATTTTTCTCTTCTAAAGTGTGTGGGGCGTGATCAGTAGCAATAACATCTATTCGATCATCTAAGAGGGCTTTCCATAAAGCATCTTGATCATCTTGGGTTTTTACGGCTGGATTCCACTTAATTAACGAGCCTTTGGTTTCGTAATCTTTATCTGTAAACCACAAATGATGTACACAAACCTCAGCTGTAATTTGTTTTTCTTCTAATGGAATTTTATTGGTAAACAACTCCATTTCCTTTGCTGTAGACAAATGGAAAACATGCAATCTAGCTCCTGTCTTTTTTGCTAATTCAATAGCTCTAGAAGAAGACAAATAACAAGCTTCCGTGCTACGAATTAAATGATGGAACTTTACAGGAATATTTTCACCATACTCCGCCTTGTACTGTTCTAAATTAGCTTTGATTGTACCCTCGTCCTCACAATGTACGGCAATTAACATTTTAGTAGACGAAAAAATTTTCTCTAATGCCTCTTGGTCATCTACTAACATGTTCCCCGTTGATGAACCTAAAAACAATTTAATTCCAGCTACATTTTTTGGATTGGTTTTAAGCAACTCATCTAAATTTGTATTAGTACCACCCATCATAAAAGAATAATTTGCATAAGAAGACTGACGGGCAATCTCATATTTCTGCTCTAATAATTCTTGTGTTATAGCATTCGGAAGAGTATTAGGCTGCTCAATAAAGGATGTTGTTCCACCAGCTACTGCCGCCTTACTTTCGGTTGCAATTGTTCCTTTGTGAGTTAACCCTGGTTCTCTAAAATGTACTTGATCATCAATAACACCAGGTAATAAGAAAGAGCCCTCCGCATCTACAATAGTGTAATTTGGTTTAGCGCTTATACTTTCTCCTATTTGGCTAATTATTTCATTTTCAATTAACAAATCCCCTTCAAAAAGAGAGCCTTCATTTACAATCTTAGCATTTTTAATTAAAAATGTACTCATTTTTTTATATTAAAGTCTATTAAATATTTTTCTGATTCGAAGCATGATTACACCAAAAACAGCTTCTCTTATAATGGCACCACTCATCTTTGATTCACCTAAAGTACGATCTGTAAAAATGATAGGTACTTCTACTATTTTAAATTTTTTCACGAAAGCTCGATACTTCATTTCAATTTGAAAAGCATAACCAACGAATTTTATTTTATCAAGATTAATCGTTTCGAGCACATTGCGTCTGTAACAAATAAAACCAGCTGTGGCGTCATGAATTTTCATACCTGTGATCATCTTCACGTAAACAGAAGCAAAATAAGATAGCAAAACTCGATTTAAAGGCCAATTCACCACATTAACTCCTTTTGAATATCTAGACCCAATAGCTAAATCAGCCCCATTTTTACAAGCTTCATACAACTTTTCTAAATCGTTAGGATTGTGAGAAAAATCAGCATCCATTTCATAAATGTATTCATAATTATGACTTAGCGCCCATTTGAAACCGTGAACGTAGGCTGTTCCTAATCCAGATTTTTTTTGTCGAACTTCAAGAAAAAGACGGTCATTATACTTGATTTGTAATTCTTTAACTTTAGCTGCTGTTCCATCGGGTGAGTTATCATCAACAATTAACAAATGAAAGGAAGAGGGCAACTGAAAAACAGCATGAATAATTCTTTCTATATTTTCTATTTCGTTATAAGTGGGAATGATAACTATACCAGCAGACATATCAATTTATTTACTTTGCAAAATTATGCTTTTTTTACATTCTAAATCTTAATAATTTTATAATTATTGATAGCAAATATTTTTGTTACTTTTGCACCATGAATATATTACTTATTGAACGTATACTGGTAAATAAAGATTGGGCTACTATTTTGTTTGTTTTAGCCGCCATAATTATTGCTACCAATAAAACTATTTTTGAAGTTCGTTTTAATGAATTTCTTAAATTAGGAATTTCAGATAAGTACAACAAAATTTATAAAGACACGAGTAATTTAATGAACTGGTTTACTATATCCATGTTCATCATCCAATTGATTTCTTTTTCTTTTTTCATTTTATTGCTTTTAAGTTATTTTAATTATACAAAAACAGATAATTATATTTCCTTCATTCAAATATTTACTTTTCTCTTTGTTTTTATTTTATCTAAATTTTTGATTGAAAAGATTGTTGGTACTACTTTAAATGTGGAAAGTTTCGTAGAACAATTTAATTTGGTTAAAGTTAATTATCGTGCTTTTTTAGGTTTAGTATTATTGCCCATAAACATTTTTTTATATTATAATCAAACACCAATTCAATTAGTATTTTATATAATTCTAGGTGTTTTTGTGCTTTACAACGTGCTTACTTATTACTTTTTGATAAAGACTTATCAAAAAATAATCATAGGCAAAATATTTTATTTTATTTTGTATCTTTGCACCCTTGAAATAGCACCGTATTATTTCATGTATTATTGGATAACAAAAAATTAGTATTTGTTAGATATGTCAAATTTGAAAGTGAAAACTATTTTGGTTTCACAACCAGAGCCAAAGGTGGAAAACTCCCCTTATTTCGACCTGCAAAATAAATGGAAGGTTAAAGTTGATTTTAGACCATTTATTCATGTGGAAGGCGTTCCTGCGAAAGAAATTAGAGCACAAAAAATCGATTTAAACAATTATACTGCCATTATTTTTACTAGCAAAAATTCTGTAGACCACTTTTTTAGAGTAGCAGAAGAAATGCGTTATAAAGTTCCGGAAGATTTAAAATATTTTTGTCAAGCAGAGGCTATTGCCTTTTATTTACAAAAGTATGTAGTATATAGAAAAAGAAAGATTTATGTAGGTCAAAAAGAATTTGCTGATTTAGCCCCATTAATCAAAAAGTATAAAGATGAAAAATTCTTGTTACCTAATACGGATCAATTAAATGCTGATGTACCTCAAACATTAGAAAGTTTAAAAGTAGATTGGAAACAAGGTATTTTTTATAAAACAGTAATGAGCGATTTATCAGATTTGAAAGATGTTTATTATGATGTTTTAGCTTTCTTTAGCCCAACAGGTATTAAATCATTATTTAAGAACTTTCCTGATTTTCAACAAAACAATACTAGAATAGCTGTTTTTGGAGAAACCACAAAAAAAGAAGCTTTAGAACACGGGCTTCGCATTGACATTATGGCTCCTGCTCCTGGAACACCATCAATGACTGGAGCTTTGGAAAAATATGTTGCCGAAGTTAATAAAACCAAATAATATTCTAAAAAAAGCGTTTAAAATTTAAACGCTTTTTTTATTTTACTTTTTTAAACATTTCTTTATTGTTTTTCTCATGTCTTGAAACATGTTTTGCATAAAAAAGTCATTAACAAAAACTACTTTTCCTGCTTGATCTAATATAAAATTAGTGGGATAAAAACCAACTAAAAATTGATTAATTGAATTCTTATCTTCAGGTATTATTGTAAAATCAATGGGATGTTTTTTTACAAATTCATTAATCAAATCTTTATTATCATAGGTTATCGCAAAATAAAGCACCTGATCAGTCCCAAACTCTTTTTTCAATGCATTTAAATCGGGTATTTCCCTGATGCAAGGAACACATTTTGTAAACCAAAAATTCACAACAACTACTTTTCCTTTTAATTCTTCTGAAGTGTAAACTGCACCATTCATGTCTTTAAAAACAAGATTTTGCATAGATTTCCCCAGCATCATTTTTTTATTTTTTTTATCGCCATCAACTTTTGCATTTAGCTCCTCATTTCTTTTCTTAATTTCGTCATCACTCATTTTTCTTAATACAATAGTAAAAGTATTCTCAATAGTATCTCTAAAAAAATGCTGTTTATACTTCCCAAAAGTTTTAGTTTTTACAATTGAATCGACAAACACTTTATTATATTTTTTACCGCTCTCTAAAAAACTTTCTGTGACCCATAATGAATCTTTAGATTTATACGCTTGAAATTCAGTTAATGTTAATTCTTTTGCATTTTTACTTAAAAATTGAAATTGTTGTGCTTGTAATACCCCAGCATAAATTAAAAATAAAAATAAATATTTTCTCATGATTAGATGTTTTTTACTACAACTCAAAACTAACCCTTTTATTGTTTTAATTAAAAATAATATTACAATCTATTCACAATCCCTTTAAGTAATATTTTATTTCTTAGCTAATATTCTAAACGAGACTTTTCAAGACTATTTTTTAATGCACATTACTAACACAATAATCCAACATAAATTAAGACTAAAAATCATCTCACATTTAGCTCATATAAAAGCCTTACAACAAAAATAACCTTTTGAAAAACAGATATATATATAATTTAAAATTTCTGATTTTTTATAAATAGTCCAATAGATAAATTGCTCCATTAATTCATTTCTCATAGATTTGAATGAAATAAATACAAAACTAACTTTAACCTATCAACACAATGAAAAAAATTAATCTACTACTTCTGCTACTAGTATTTGCTGTTTCCCAAGCTCAAACCTCAAAAAATAACAATATTGATATTCATTACAAAATATCAGATTTAATTGATCTTGATTTAAGTAGTAAAGGAATAAATGTAATAACAAAAGCCCCTAAGGGAGCTAAAATTATTCAGGACGGAAACAACATTGTAGTTTACGGCGGCAAATATTTTAAAATTACATTTATCAAAGAAGATTTTTCTAATCCTTTTAATGAAGATGAAAAATACAATAGCATTGCAGAAAAAATAGCTGACCTTAAAATATTAGCTAGTGACTCTGAGTTAAATCCAGGGTTTAAGAAATTTGAATCAGATGAGCAAGATGGTTTTCTCAAAAGAAGTGAATCGGGACTAAGTTTCTTCTATGGTGTAAAATCAGGAGATAAAGCCATAACAATTACAGAAGGAATGTCTTATGATAAATCCCCTGATAAGTTTACAAAATATAGTGATGAAGACATTAGAGTAATGTATGAAGCAGCCAAAGCTACTGTGTCAAAATAGTTTGTCTTCTACAATAAAACAAAAGAAAATTAATCACCATACTAAATAAAAAACAAAATGGATACATTATCAATTATCGGAATGATATTAATGCTTATAGGATTTGCTAATGCTGCTTGGGTAGCCATTCTTTATGTGCTGTCACTAAGTGCCGTTGCAGGCACTAAAATTTCTAAAAAAGTAGGAACATCAAATGACAACACAGATGAGTATCTAGAGAAAGGGAAATTATACTCCCATCAACTGTTAAAGAAATTAATTTGGAGATTGGCGATTGGTTGCTTGGGTTGGATACTTTTCTACATTGCAACTGGTCGCTTTTAATAATTACACAGCACTAGACCTTATGGAAACGTTAGAAATCATATTAGTAAAAAGAAAATTAAAATTCATCTTATGCGTTTTAGCAGCCATTTTTTGTGGCTTTGGAATCATAAGTTTTGTTGGTTTTCTATTTAAAGACGGATTCTCTTGGTGGATACTAATAGTAGGCTTATTACTTGTTAGTGGTGAAATTCTTTTTCTCTCAAAACTATACACATATCTAACAAATAAAGAAATTATGCTTGTTGTTGAAAGTGATGGAAATACAATAAATTTCTATAATAAAACAACTACTGGAAAAATATTTCACAAATCAGAAACCATTGATTTAAATAAAATGGAAAGATTCTACATTGTAAAAAGAAGAACGCGATACTTAATGAACAATTATGCCTTCGCTTTTGAAGAAAAAGGTTCTTTGACGAGCATGTTTAATACAGAAATTAATGTTTTTCCATCTTTATTTAAAGCTGATGAAATAGACAGAAATAAAATATTAGCTTTTGTGAAGTTTGTTCATCCACCTATTCTTTTAGGATATGAAACGGCATGGGAAAAAGCGAAAAAATAACAAATTATCTTTGGATCAATCACTTTTTAAATAAAAGACTGCCTAAAAAATCCTAACTTTATCATAGCTAATTTACGCAAAATCAGCTTGACAAAATCAGACTTTTAAGCAGTCTTTAATTTTTCAAAATAGACAAATAACTATCCGACCAAATTAATAATCTTTCCAGGTACGATAATTACTTTGTTTGGTGTTCTTCCTTGTAATTGGTTTTGCGTTCTTTCATCAGCCATTACGATTTCTTCAATTTGTGCTGCGGTTAAATCTAAAGGCAACTTAATGGTGAAACGCATTTTTCCGTTGAATGAAACCGGATATTCTTTTTCACTTTCTACTAAATATTTTTCTTCAAATTTAGGGAAAGCAACTGTGGCAATAGAACCTTCATGACCCAAAGCGCTCCACAATTCTTCTGCAATATGTGGCGCATAAGGCGAAACTAAAACTGCTAAAGGTTCTAAGATGGCTCTATGATGGCATTTTTGTTGCGACAACTCATTGACGCAAATCATAAACTGCGAAACCGACGTATTAAACGAGAAATTCTCAATATCTTCCGTTACTTTTTTAATGGTTTTATGTAATGATTTGTACATCTCCGCTGTTGGTTCAGCATCTGTTACAATTAATCCATTATCATCAAAATACAAACGCCATAATTTTTTCAAGAAACCATAAACTCCAGTAATACCAGCGGTGTTCCAAGGTTTCGCTTGTTCTAACGGACCTAAGAACATTTCGTATAAACGTAAGGTATCTGCTCCGTATTCGTTACATATATCATCTGGGTTGACTACGTTGTACCAACGTTTCGACATTTTTTCAACTTCACGACCAACTATATATTTGCCATTTTCAGTAATAAATTCAGCATCTTTGAATTCAGGAATCCAATTTCTTAATTTCTCTAAATCAATTTCATCAGAAGCATTAACGATATTTACATCTACACGAATTTCTTCTGTTTGATATTCAGATTTTAGATTTTTAGATACATATTTATTTGTTCCAGAAATTCTGTAAACAATTGCACTCATTCCCAAAATCATCCCTTGATTGATCAATTTCTTGAAAGGCTCTTCCGTTGGAGCGAAACCTCTATCTTTTAAGAATTTATTCCAAAAACGAGAATACAATAAATGCCCTGTTGCGTGCTCACTTCCTCCTATGTATAAATCTACATTTTCCCAGTATTTCAAAGCCTCTGCACTAGCAAATTCGTTTTCGTTAGACGCATCCATGTAACGCATCCAATACCAAGAAGAACCTGCCCAACCTGGCATGGTGTTCAATTCAAGAGGATAAACGCCATTGTGAGATGCTGAATCAAGTTCAGCATGACAAAGTGTGTTGGATACTACTTTATTATTTACAGTATCCCAAGCCCAATCCGTAGCATTACCTAATGGTGGTTGCCCGTCTTCGGTTGGTAAATATTTCTCCACTTCTGGTAAAACAATTGGCAAATGTTTTGGATCAATCATTTGTGGTAAGCCATTCACGTAATATACTGGGAATGGTTCACCCCAATAGCGTTGGCGAGAGAAGACTGCATCGCGTAAACGGTAATTTACTTTTGCTTTTCCAGCGCCTATTTTTTCTAATTCTTCAATAACTTTTTTAGTTCCCGATTTGTAATCCAATCCGTTTAAGAAATCGGAATTTACTAATTCGAAACCACCTTTTTCACCATACGCAGCTTCAGAAATATCTTGGTTGAAAATATTTTTAATTTCAGGCATACCGTGAGTTCCTTTGAAGAAATTGGCAAACGCATAATCACGCTCATCCCCACATGGAACCGCCATCACTGCACCTGTTCCGTAACCCGCTAATACATAATCGCCAATCCAAACCGGAATCGGTTCTTTGGTAAATGGATGTTCTGCATAAGCACCGGTGAAAACACCAGAAATGGTTTTCACATCAGCCATTCTTTCACGTTCCGAACGTTTTGCCGTTGCTTCAATATAAGCATCAACCGCAGCTTTTTGTTCTGGAGTGGTGATTTTTGCTACCAATTCATGTTCCGGAGCTAACGTCATAAATGTCACGCCGAAAATAGTATCAGGACGGGTTGTGAATACATCAATAGTTGTTGGTTGTTGGTTGTTGGTTGTTGGTAAAAGTTGGAATGAAACAGCAGCACCGACTGATTTTCCAATCCAATTGCGTTGTGATTCTTTCAACGACTCCGTCCAATCAATCGTATCTAAACCTTGTAACAAACGTTCTGCATAAGCTGAAATTCGCATGGACCACTGGGTCATTTTTTTACGAATTACAGGATGACCACCACGTTCCGAAACCCCGTTTACGATTTCATCATTGGCTAAAACCGTTCCTAAAGCCGGACACCAGTTTACTTCCGTTTCCGCTAAATAGGTTAATCTATATTGTAATAAAATTTTTTGTTGTTCTTCTGATGAAAACGCATTCCATTCTGCTGCTGTAAAAGAAATGATATGCTCATCGCAAACCGCATTAACATTCGCATTTCCTTCTTTTTCAAAAATTGAAACCAAAGTAGAAATATCTTCGGCTTTATCCGATGCATTATTGTACCAAGAGTTAAACAATTGAATAAAAATCCATTGAGTATGTTTGTAATAATCAGGATTTGAAGTACGTACTTCTCTACTCCAATCAAACGAAAATCCGATTTTATCTAATTGTTCGCGGTAACGCGCAATATTCTCACGAGTTGTTTTTTCAGGATGTTGTCCTGTTTGAATTGCGTATTGTTCGGCAGGTAATCCAAATGAATCGTATCCTTGCGGATGTAACACATTATACCCTTGGTGTCTTTTAAAACGCGCTACAATATCTGAAGCAATATAGCCTAATGGATGCCCCACATGTAACCCTGCCCCAGACGGATAAGGAAACATATCTAACACATAATATTTAGGTTTATCACTCGTATTGGATGCTTTAAAAGTACCGTTTTCGGCCCAATATTGTTGCCATTTGGCTTCGATTTCGTTGTGGAAGTATTTCATATTTCAGTTTTCAATCTCCGTTTTCAGTCTCTGTTTTTTTGTACCAATTTGAACAACTGATAACTGTAACTACGACTAATTACTATTTTTCCCTGCAAAAATACATTTTATTACACTAAACTTAAAACTTTGTAGTTATATTCTATGTAAACAAAAATTCTTTAGTATTTTTACAGCATAATTCTATATATATGGCAGTATCATTTGAACAATATCAACGCAGAAGATTGATTTCCTCATACTTTTCGGTTGTTTTTAGTATTTTTTTAGTGTTATTCTTGTTGGGTGCTTTAGGACTTTTTGTGATCAATTCTGAAAAAATTTCAAATGATTTCAAGGAAAATATTCCGATGAACGTTTATTTTAAAGATGAAGCCAATGATACGCTTTTAAAAGCATTTGACACCGAGTTAAAAAATGCAAAGTATGTTCGTAGTTATAAATTTGTTGACAAAGAGCAAGCAGCAAAAAACAATGAAGACATTGTTGGCAAAGATTTTAAAGAGTTTTTAGGATTCAATCCGTTACAAAATTCATTTGATATCCATTTAAAAGCCGACTATGTTACGAGTGCTGAAATTCGTAAAATTGAAATGGAAATCAAACGAAACCCGCTAGTATCAGATGTCATTTACCCAAAAGAATTGGTAGATTTAGTAAATGAAAATGTTGCTAAAATTAGTTTTTGGATTTTGATTATAAGTGGGATTTTGGCTGTTATTGCCATGTTATTAATTAATAGTTCTATTCGTATTTCAATTTACTCTCAAAGATTTACAATTAAAACCATGCAGATGGTAGGTGCTACAAAGTCTTTTATTAGAAAACCATTCATTATTAGAAGCATCATTTTAGGGCTAATTGGTTCCTTATTGGCTATTATTGGATTGGTTTTTGTTTGGTTATACGTTGATGGATTATTCCCAACATTAGGAATTGCAAAAGATATTATTTCTTTTGTTATGGTAGCAGCAGGAGTATTGATTATAGGAACGATTATCACTTGGATTAGCACTTATTTTGCGACTACTCGATTCTTAAATTTAAGAACTGATGATCTTTATTAACATTCGGATCTCCGAAGATTAAAAAAATATACAAAATGGAAAACAAAAACAAACCAGAATTTCTTTTTGAAAAAATCAATTATAAAATACTATTGATTGGATTAGCTGTAATTACCCTAGGATTTATTTTAATGAGTGGTGGAGCTAATGAAAATCCTAATGAATTTAATGACGCTGTATTCAGTTTCAGACGTATTCGTTTGGCTCCTACTTTAGTTTTAATTGGTTTTGGAATAACAATATATTCTATTTTAAAAAATCCGAAGAAGTAATCTTTTATGAATGCATTAGAAGCTATTATCCTAGCGATAATTGAAGGAATCACGGAATTTTTACCAGTTTCATCAACTGGACATATGATTATTGCCTCTTCCTTTTTTGGAATTGCTCAAGATGATTTCACTAAACTTTTTACCATAGTCATTCAATTAGGCACTATTTTATCTGTAGTGGTATTGTATTTTAAACGCTTTTTTCAAAGTATTGACTTTTATCTAAAATTGTTTGTTGGTTTTATACCAGCTGTCATTTTTGGTTTGTTGTTTAGTGATGCTATTGACAGTTTATTGGAAAATCCGATAACCGTGGCCATATCTTTAATCATTGGAGGGGTTCTACTATTAAAAGTAGACGAGTGGTTTAGCCATTCCGAAGAAACTAAAATTTCTTATTTAACAGCTTTTAAAATTGGTTTATTTCAATGTTTAGCCATGATTCCTGGTGTTTCTCGAAGTGGTGCAAGTATCGTTGGTGGAATGACACAAAAATTATCTCGAACAACCGCAGCAGAATTTTCTTTTTTTCTTGCTATTCCTACCATGCTAGGAGCTACTGTAAAAAAATCATATGATTATTATAAAGCTGGATTTGAACTTTCTCAAGACCAAATCAACTTATTAATCATTGGAAATGTTGTCGGTTTTATTGTTGCCCTAATCGCTATAAAATCGTTTATTGGTTTCTTGCAAAAAAACGGATTCAGAATCTTTGGTTATTACAGAATTATAGCTGGGATTGCTATATTACTAATACATTTCTTTGTTCAAAAATTAACCATTATCTAATGAAGGCAGAAGATGTTTTAAACGGAAAAATCTTGTTGATTGACAAACCTTTAACATGGTCTTCATTTCAAGCCGTAAACAAACTCAAATACAGTTTAAAAAGAAAGTTCAACTTACCCAAAAAATTTAAAATTGGTCATGCAGGCACATTAGATCCACTAGCTACAGGTTTACTAATCGTTTGTACGGGTAAATTCACTAAAAAAATTACTGAATTAATGGGTATGGAAAAGGAATATACTGGTACCATAACTATAGGGGCTACCACCCCTTCCTATGATTTAGAAACTGCAATCGACGCTACCTTCTCAACAGCACACATTACAGACCAATTAATTTTAGAAACTGCAAAACAATTTTTAGGTGAAATTGAACAATTCCCCCCTGTTTTCTCAGCAATAAAAAAAGACGGAAAACGACTATATGAACATGCCCGAGCTGGAGAAACAGTAGAAATTAGTGCAAGAAAAGTAAGTATTCATGAATTTGAAATTACGAAAATTACACTACCGGAAATAAACTTTAGAGTGGTTTGTAGCAAAGGAACTTATATCCGTTCTCTGGCTTATGATTTTGGTAAAGCGTTGCAATCAGGTGGACATCTAACAGCATTAAGACGAACAAAAATTGGAAAATATGATGTGGATAACGGAGTTACTCCTGAAGAATTTGAAAAACAATTGGAAGCTTAAGTACCTTGTTTTTGTTGTTCTTACAAGCTCTTTAACTCAAGCTCAAAATATATCACTTAAAACAGGAGATTTAATTTTTCAATCTATGGATTGTGGTCCATTATGTGAAGCCATCAATGAAGTTACTGAAGGTTACCAAGGAAAAGATTTTAGCCATATAGGTTTGGTATATATTAAAAACGACAGTACCTTTGTGATTGAAGCGTCTGGTAATGCTGTTCGGCTAACTCCTCTACAAACTTTTCAAACATATACTAAAGCACCCATGTATATTGGTCGACTAAAAAGAAAATATAGAAGATATATTCCAAAAGCAATTTCTTTTTCTTTGACACAAATTGGAATTCCATATGATGATGCTTACTTGTATGACAATGGGAAATATTATTGTTCGGAGCTTTTGTATGATGCTTTCTTAAACGCTTATGGAAAACCTTTTTTTGAATTATTACCAATGACGTTTAAATCTCCTAAAACCAAAGCCTTTTTTCAAGTTTGGGTTGATTATTACTCCAATTTAAAAATGGAAATCCCTGAAGGGAAGTTGGGATGCAATCCTGGAGGAATTTCCACTTCAAATAAATTAAAAATAATTGGGATTATAAAATAGCTTTATATTCGTGTAAATTCATAACTTCATTTTGAATAGCTACTCCTTTATTTTGCACATACCATTTCTGAAGAGCAATTTTGGCTGGTTCATCCACCACGCCGTGAGAAGCTTTATAGTCTAAAATTAATTGTTTGGCTTCTTCAGGCCTAGGTCCCCAGTCACCCAAAACCTCATGTGTTTCGGCATCCAAAACAATTAATTTAGGAATAGCTTTACCTCCATTTGTTAAAAAATGTTGCATCAATGCATCATGATCATCTCGCAAAACAATTTTTAATTCAATGTGTGCACTTATCTCTGCCATTTTATTTAATACCGGAACTATATTAGCAGCATCGCCACACCATCCTTCAGACAATACTAACCAAATATACTTTTTTGATAATTTATTCAATGCCATGGCTATTTCTGGCAAAACTTCAATGGTTTTATCTAATCGATGCATTCTAGCTTCATTTAATTCTGAGTAATGCCTCATGTCTTCATTTTGTAGCATACCAGTAGATTTACCTTCTGACAGTAAATCAGAAATTAGTTTCCTGTAAGCAACATAAGACAAACTGTCTTTTAAACTTTGTTCAATAATTTCTCTCATAACAATTTATTTACAAAAAAGATGATTTTTTGAATTTGGTATCAAATTTACATTTAACTTTGATAATTAATTGTAATATTTGTTACGCATGATAAATTTACCCTCTAAATCACTTGGTATTGTACTTTCTGGAGGAGGTTCCAAGGGGATTGCGCATGCTGGAGCTTTACAATTTTTATCTGAACAAAATATCATTCCAAGCGAAATGGCAGGTACAAGTGCAGGTGCCATTGTAGCTGCTTTATACTGTTTTGGTAAAAAGCCTGAAGAAATACTTGAGTTTTTTAAATCTATTTATTTTTTTCATTGGAAACATTTCACTTTAAAAAAACCAGGAATTATCGACTCTGACTCCTTTAAAACTTATTTCAAAGCTATTTTTGGAACTACTAAAATTGGTGATTTACCTATTAGTTTACATATAACTGCTACTGATTTAGTCAAAGGTAAATTAAAAATTTTTCCACCGGAAACCTTATTAATTGATGCTGTTTTAGCCTCTTCTTCTTTTCCTGGCGTCTTGTCTCCTTATGAAATTAATGGCAAATTATACAGTGATGGTGGCATTCTGAATCATTTCCCTACAGATATCTTACAAGGAAAATGCGATACCATAATTGGCATTTATGTTAGTCCAATTCAGAACATAGTAAAAGAAGATTTAAAAACAATAAAATCAGTAACTTCAAGAGCATTCGATTTATTATATGCTCATGGTAACTATCAAAAATTTAATTTATGTAATTGGATTATTGAACCTAAGGAATTAGCCAATTTTAGTACTTTTGAAACAAATAAAAACAAAATGGATCTTATTTTTCATTTAGGCTATGAGGAAGCAAAAAAATCTTATACATCTCAGAAAGGATAAAATGAAACTACATTTTTTTTGAAATAGAATATATTTATATTTGCAACATAAAATTCAACACAACCATAGCATATAATGTGCTCAAAAACAAACCTAAATTTATTATGAAGTATAAAAGAATTCTTTTAAAATTGAGCGGAGAAGCTCTAATGGGGGAAAGACAATATGGCATTGACCCAAAGCGTTTAGCTGAATATGCAGCAGAAATTAAACAAATTCATGATAAAGGGGTTGAAATTGCTATAGTTATAGGTGGAGGAAATATTTTTAGAGGTGTAGCCGGAGCAAGTAATGGTATGGATCGTGTTCAAGGAGATTATATGGGCATGTTAGCAACCGTAATTAACGGCATGGCTTTACAAGGAGCTTTGGAAAATGCAGGTATGCAAACTCGTTTACAAACTGCATTGAAAATTGAAGCTATTGCTGAGCCCTATATCAAAAGAAGAGCAACACGTCATTTAGAAAAAGGAAGAATTGTAATTTTTGGAGCAGGTACTGGAAATCCTTATTTTACAACAGATACCGCAGCTGTTCTAAGAGGAATTGAAGTTAATGCAGATGTAATTTTAAAAGGAACACGTGTAGATGGCGTTTATACGGCTGATCCAGAAAAAGACGTTAATGCAATTAAATTTGATCAAATTTCTTTTGATGATGTATTAGCAAAAGGACTAAATGTAATGGATACAACAGCTTTCACCTTAAGTCAAGAAAATAAATTACCAATTATTGTATTTGATATGAATAAATCTGGTAACTTATTAAAAGTTTGTGAGGGAGAAACCGTTGGAACAACAGTAACTATCTAAATATAAAATATTCGATTAAAAAATAACATGATGACCGAAGAAATTAACTTTATCATTGATAGTGCTAAAGAATCAATGAATGGTTCTATTGCACACTTAGAAAAAGAATTCTTAAACATTAGAGCGGGAAAAGCCTCTCCTCAAATGTTAGGAGGTGTTTTTGTAGATTATTATGGTTCTCAAACACCAATTTCTCAAGTAGCTAATATTAATGCTGCAGACGCAAGAACATTAACCGTTACACCTTGGGAAAAAAACATGTTACAACCTATTGAAAAAGCAATTATGATTGCAAATCTAGGATTGAACCCAATGAATAATGGAGAAAATATTATTATAAACATTCCACCTTTAACAGAAGAACGTCGCCGAGACCTAGTAAAACAAGCTAAAGCAGAGGCAGAAGACGCAAAAATAGGTATAAGAAATGCAAGAAAAGATGCCAATACAGATATTAAGAAGGAAGAAAAAAATGGAACTTCTGAAGATGTTTGTAAAAAAGCAGAAGAAGATATTCAAAAATTAACGGATAGTTATATCAAAAAAATTGATGAATTATTAGCTGTTAAAGAAGCAGAAATCATGAAAGTATAATGCTTAATAAAGAAAACAAAAAGCCTCTTAAATTAAGAGGCTTTTTATTTATCTATAAACAAACAATAGAAATTTATAATTTAGTAAAATATTTCGATCCAAAAATAAAATAAAAATTGAAAAGTTATAACCTTGAAGAAATTCGAAGTAAAATGGAATACTACTGTAGCTATCAAGATCGTTGCTATAAAGAAGTAGAAGTAAAATTAAAAAGTTTCAACTTAATTCCAGAAGCTAAAGAGCAAATCATGATTTTCTTAATTGAGAATAATTATATCAATGAAGAACGTTTTGCAAAAAGTTTTGTTCGAGGAAAACACAATTATAAAAAATGGGGCAAAAAAAGAATTAATATCGAACTAAAAGTCAGAGAAATATCAAGAAAAAACATTGACCTTGCTTTACAAGAAATCCCTGAAGAATTATATATTCAAAATTTTAATGAACTAGCAGAAAAACATTGGAATAGTATTGCAGAAAAAAACAGTACTAAAAAAAATAAAAAATGGGTAGATTTCCTTCTAAGAAAAGGCTATGAATCTCATTTGATTTATGACAAATTAACGGAATTAACCAAATAAAAAAGGCTGGAAAATCCAACCTTCTTATTACAGTCTTGCTTAAAGATAAAGATCTTTTCTCCGCTAATCGTTCTTTCACAAGTGCTGTATAAGTACTAACAAAAAACACTACTTAATCGCCAATACTACTATAACAAAAAAACTACTCCTATTAATCTATCTATAAAACATTTTTATTCTATCTGATTTTTATATGACAAATCTAAAGTCACTATGTTAAATGAAACTAGTATTGGTATTATTTAAATGTTAACTTCCATGTCAAAATATTAAGAAAACAATCCCTTTTAGATGGCTCCAAAAAGACTTATCTTTGTACAAACTTGAAACATTATGTTAGAAGATAAGAATCAAAAAAGAACAAGTATTGCTTCCTTAGGAGAATTTGGTTTGATAGAACACTTAACCAAGCACTTCAAAATAAACCAAGAGAGCACTTTAAAAAGCATTGGTGATGATGCAGCAGTTCTAGATTTTAAAGATAAAAAAGCCGTTATTTCAACCGATTTATTGGTAGAAGGTGTTCACTTTGATTTGAGTTATATGCCCTTAAAACACTTGGGGTATAAAGCGGTTGTAGCTAATGTATCTGACATATGTGCGATGAATGCCATTCCTACACAAATTACGGTTTCTTTAGCTGTTTCTAATCGTTTCCCATTAGAAGCCCTAGAAGAATTAATGGCAGGTATTACACTTGCATCTGAAATTTATAGCTTAGATGTTATAGGAGGTGACACAACTTCTTCTCAAAAAGGTTTAATCATAAGTATTACCGCTATTGGAGAAGCAATATTAGAAGACCTAACTTATAGAAATGGCGCGAATGTTGGCGATTTATTGGTAGTTTCTGGAGATTTAGGAGCAGCTTATATGGGCTTACAAGTACTAGAACGCGAAAAGCAAGTATTCCAAGTAAATCCAAACAATCAACCAGTATTAGACGATTACACATATTTAATTGAACGTCAATTAAAACCTGAAGCACGTAAGGACGTAAAAGCTATTTTAGAAAAATTAGAAATAAAACCCACAGCTATGATTGATATTTCAGACGGATTATCTTCTGAAATTCTACATTTATGTAAACAATCAAACGTGGGATGTAATTTATTTGAAGAAAAAATTCCTGTAGATCCTCAATTAATTAATGTTTGCGAGGAATTCAATTTAGATATTACAACTATTGCTTTAAATGGTGGAGAGGATTATGAATTATTGTTTACCATTAAAATAGAAGATTACGATAAAATTAAACACAACCCAAATTTTACTGTAATAGGTCATATGGTTACCGAAAATGAAGGCGCACACCTAATTACTCGTGCCAATACCAAAATTGCTTTAAAGGCTAGAGGTTGGAATGCTTTAGAAGAAAACAATGATACAATTTAAATCAATTCGTCCTATTCTTTGGACTAATAATCTAGAAGAAAGTATTACTTTTTATTGTACTGTTTTAGGATTCAAATTAGATGAAAAAAATGCAGATTGGGGCTGGGCTTCTTTAACAAAAGAGGAAGTTAACCTCATGCTAGCACTACCTAATGAACATACATTTATTGAAAAAATTGGGTTTTCAGGCAGTTTATACTTTGAAGTAACTGAGGTGGATAAGCTTTGGGAGGAAATTAAAGATAAAGCAAAAATTTGTTATCCTCCAGAAGTTTTTGAGTGGGGCATGAAAGAATTTGCTTTATATGATAACAATGGATATTTATTACAGTTTGGAACAGCACAATAAAAAATCCCGAAACTTGATTGTTTCGGGATTTTTATTATACTCCTATTTTTACTTCATTTTCATAAGCCAATTACGCATAGACACCTCATTTGCAATAATACCTCTTAAATCGGCAATTGCTACACGTTCTTGCTCCATAGAATCTCTATGGCGGATAGTAACCGTTTTATCCTCTAAGGTTTGATGGTCAACAGTAATACAGAAAGGCGTTCCTAATGCATCTTGACGACGATAACGACGACCTACAGCATCTTTTTCGTCATAAGCTATATTGAAATCCCATTTTAATTCCTCTACAATTTCTTTAGCTACTTCTGGTAAACCATCTTTTTTAACTAAAGGCAGGACAGCTGCTTTTGTAGGGGCCAACACACTTGGTAAACGTAATACTGTTCTTGTTGAACCATCCTCTAATGTTTCTTCTTGTAACGCTTTTGAGAAAACTGCTAAGAACATACGATCCAAACCAACCGATGTTTCCACTACATATGGAACATAATTTCTATTTTCTTCAGTATCGAAATATTGTAATTTTTTACCTGAGAATTGTTCGTGTGCTTTCAAATCGAAATCGGTACGGGAATGAATTCCTTCCAATTCTTTAAATCCGAACGGGAAATTGAACTCAATATCAGCAGCAGCATTAGCATAATGGGCTAATTTCTCATGATCATGGAAACGATAATTTTCCTTACCTAATCCAAGAGACAAATGCCATTTTAATCGTGTTTCTTTCCAGTACTCATAGTATTTCATTTCCTCACCTGGCTTAACAAAAAACTGCATTTCCATTTGTTCAAACTCACGCATGCGGAAGATAAACTGACGGGCTACAATTTCATTTCGGAACGCTTTACCCGTTTGGGCAATACCGAAAGGAACTTTCATACGACCAGTTTTTTGAACATTCAAGAAATTAACAAAAATTCCTTGTGCCGTTTCTGGACGAAGGTATAAATCCATAGCAGAATCTGCAGAAGCACCTAACTTTGTGCCAAACATTAAGTTAAACTGACGCACTTCTGTCCAATTACGTGAACCTGATTCTGGACAAGCAATTTCCAATTCTTCAATTAAGGCTTTTACATCTGCTAAATCTCCTGATTCTAGACCTTTAGCCATACGCTGCAAAATGCTGTTTTTTTGCTCTAAATATCCTTTTACTCTTTCATTAGTCGCTACAAATTGCACTTCATCAAAAGCATCGCCAAAACGAACTCTAGCTTTTTCGATTTCTTTTTGTGCTTTTTGATTTAATTTTTCGGCATAATCCTCAATTAAAACATCGGCGCGATATCTTTTTTTAGAATCTTTATTATCGATTAATGGGTCATTGAATGCATCTACGTGACCAGAAGCTTTCCAAGTAGTAGGATGCATAAATATTGCCGCATCAATACCAACAATGTTTTCGTGCATTTGCACCATTGATTTCCACCAATAATCACGGATGTTTTTCTTTAATTCTACCCCGTTTTGAGCATAATCATAAACTGCGCTCAAACCATCATAAATTTCGCTCGACGGAAAAATAAATCCGTACTCTTTTGCATGCGAAACTACATTCTTAAATAAGTCTTCTTGTTTTGCCATAGTGCAAAAGTAAAAATAGGAACGGAATAAAGAAAAGTTTTTTTGTAAATTAATTATAGCTGAAGATTGTAGAACCTATTTTCTTTGTACCTGAGTATAAATTTACTAAGTAGCGTCCTTTATAAATTTTATTTTTTTCTAAATCAACATACGTGCAAACATCTGTAATTTGCTTGTTGTATAAGAAATCTACTTTTTTACTATAACGTAATGTTGTATTATTTTGTTCAAATACTAAATTATCTTTAGAAACAATTTCATTTTTTGGATTGACAATTTGTACAAACAACTCTTTATTACCATAATCTACTATTTGATTTCCTTCAAATGAAAAACAAACTCTGATCTGTTCGATTTCTTTCTTTTGGGCGTTTGTTGAATTATCTTTTATGAATTTAACCCCTCTTGCTTGCAAGTTAGAAACAATAAGTTTACTCGTAGATGAAATTTTCTCAATATTTTCTTGATTTTTTCTTTCTCTCTGAGTTAATCTACTCTCTGTTTGTAAACGTCTAAGTCTATTTTTCAATCTAAAGATAGAATCTTTAACTGCGGCTATTTGCTCATCAATAGAAGAAAACGATTTTGCAGATAGATTATTAAAATCAACATTGTTTTGATTTCTGTTTGAACCTTTACTGTATTTACTATTATTTAATTTAATTAACACAGAATCATACTTCTCAATTATTTCTGATAGTTGAGATTGTGCTATGTAATTTTCTTCTTTCAAACTATTTTGAATTTTATTAGAAGAAATAGTATCTTTATAATCTTTTAAAAACAATACCACTATTAAAAGTGATAAAAAGAATATGATTAAGCGATTCGAATTGTCGTTTTTGCGAGACATTAAATTAAATTTTGCTTTAAAAATAAAATTAACAAAATCAAATGCTTCATTTATTCGATAAAATACACAAAAATCTGTTAAAAATAGTTTATCCCGCGTATTGCTTGGGTTGTCAACAATTATTACTCAAAAATGAAGACGTTTTATGTTCAAATTGCTTACACAATCTTCCGTTAACATTACATCAAGAATTAAGTATAAATGAAATCAACCGAAATTTTTATGGTATTCTACCATTAGAATTTGCTTATTCTTTACTTTATTTTCACAAAAACGGAATTACTCAAAACTTAATTCACCATTTAAAATATAAAAACAGACAAGACATTGGTGTTTTTTTAGGTGAGCTATTTTCTTATCATTTGCAATCCAACGAAAAAATAAATAAAGTTGATTTCATTATACCTGTTCCTCTTCATAAGAAAAGGTTGTTCGAACGAGGATATAATCAAGTAGATACGTTTTGTCAAACACTTTCAAGAGAATTAAACATTACTTATGATAATTCTATTTTAAAGAGAATATCATATTCAAAATCTCAAACTAAAAAAAACAAGAAAGAACGAAGTGAAATGAGTGCAACTCCATTTGAAGTTGTTTTTGATGCTTCTCTTCATGGAAAACACTTTCTAATAGTTGATGATGTTATTACTACTGGAGCAACATTGGAAGCTTGCGCAAAGGAACTTCTGTCCATTCCAAACAGCAAAGTAAGCCTATTAACCATTGCTTATTCTCAATCTTAATTTTTAATTAAATAGTTATGAAGGAAAAGAATATAGTTGTTACTTTGCCAAATAAATAGAAATAAATGTATTTATCTATTTCTAAAAAATTGAACGTTTTTATGAAAAATCTAAACTTTTTTCTAACGCTATTACTAGGTTTTATTATAACAAGTTGTGCTAAACGCGGAACAATCACAGGCGGTCCAAAAGACACAATCGCCCCTGTTTTAGTAAAAAGCGTTCCAAAAAATTATGAAACTAATTTCAATGGAAATGAAATTAGAATTGACTTTAGTGAATACATCAAAATCAAAGATGTTAACAAGCAATTAATTATTTCTCCGCCAATGGACAAAAAACCAACGGTTTCTCCTCAAGGAAGTGCGAGCAAATTTATTTCTATTAAACTAAATGAAGAATTAAAACCTAATACAACATATAGTTTTAATTTTGGGCAAAGTATCGTAGACTATAATGAAGGAAATCCTTATAACCAATTTAAATATGTGTTTTCTACAGGTAGTTTTGTTGACTCCTTGAAAGTTTCAGGTAAATTTATGGATGCCTTTGAAAACAAAGCTGATGACTACGTAAATATTCAATTATACGATGCTAGCACATTTAAGGATTCAACAATTTACAAAGAAGTTCCTCGATATGTTACAAACACACTTGACAAAAACTCTTCTTTTACCATTGAAAATATTAAAGCAGGTGAATATTACTTGATTGCCCTAAAAGACAAAAACAACGACTATAAATTTCAGCCTAAAACAGAGAAAATAGCCTTTAAAAAGGAGAAAATAAAAATACCTACTGATTCAACTTACCTACTCAAACTATTTAAAGAAAAAACAAAAACAAAATTTTTTAAACCAACTCAAGAATCTAACAACAAATTATTTTTAGGATTTGAAGGGGAAAAAAGACAAATAAAAGTTATAGGGAAAAAAGACAACAAAGAAATCCCTCTTTTTGTAACCAATTATTCCAAAGAAGAAAAAAAAGACACTTTACAAATATTTTTACCTGAAAGTATTAAAGATTCTCTTCAGCTAAAAGTTATAGCAGAAAACTATGAAAAAGAGTTCTCCGTAAAGCTAAAAAAAATGAAAATCTCAGACTCACTCTCCATTAAATTAAATGAAAATGAGAATTTAACCTTTAGAGATTTGGTCAAATTAAAAACAAGTACACCTGTAGCAAAAATCAACAAAGACAAAATTCAGCTTAAAAAAACGGATAGTATATCAATTCCTTTTGAAACTTTATCTGATATTTATAATGAAAATATCGTTTTTGATTTTACCAAAGAAGAAAATGAAAACTACAACATAAAATTGCTTCCTGGAGCCATTGAAGATATTTATGGTAATAAAAATGACAGTTTAGCTTTTACCTATAAAACAGCTAAAATTAGTGATTTTGGTAATTTAAAACTTCGGTTGAAAAATGTGAAACGTTTTCCTCTTGTAGTTGAAATATTAGCTAATGAAAATACTGTTGTTGATCATTTTTATAGTGAAAAAGAAACCGAAATTAACTTTGAAGGAATTAAACCAAGTTTGTATACGGTTAGAATTTACTACGATTACAACAAAAACAAAAGTTGGGACACTGGTAACTATTTACAAAAAAAGCAACCTGAAGAGTTAATTTATTTTTCAGAAAAAATTGACGTAAGGGCTAACTGGGATGTAGATCAAGTGTTAGAATTAAACAAATAATTCCGAACTGGGAATATGCCTCAAAAGTTAGACACTTTTTGGGGCATTTTTATAAGAACAGTGAAAATTCATCTTTATCCTTTAAAAAGTTCAATTTAGTCCTTGTCTCCAATATTTTATTTTTATCCAACATGGCATATTGAATCGCTTCTTCCTCAAAAGGGTGCACTATAAAATGACCTAATTCATCAATTACTTGAGAATGTCCAATATACGCTAACCCATTTGCATCAAAACCTACACGGTTTACACCAACAACATAAGATAAATTTTCAACAGCCCTTGCTCTTAACAAAATATCCCAAGCTTGCATTCTTTGTTTTGGCCAATTCGCTACGTAAAGAAGCAAATCATAATCCTCAACATTTCGACTATAAACGGGAAAACGAAGATCATAACAAATCAATGGGCAAATTTTCCAACCCTTGTACTGAATTATAACCTTCTCTTTCTTATTAGATGTATATACTTTTTCCTCTCCTGCCAAGGTAAACAAATGTCGCTTATCATAAAATTGAACTTC
>CAYNNB010000001.1:67235-83934 GCA_964398425.1 uncultured Flavobacterium sp. | reverse complement strand
AAATTAATTAATAGTATTAAAAACAAAACAACATGAAGAAAGTAATTTTGAGTTTGGCTGTAATTACAGCATTGATGGTTTCTTGTAAAGATGAAACTAAAGAAAAAGTTGAAACAGCAACAGAGGCTGTAGGTGCTGAAGTAGAGCAAAAATTAGATACAGCAGCAGCTAAGGTAGATGCAGCTGTAGACTCTGCTAAAACAAAAACAGGTGAAGCTATTGAAAAAAGTGGCAAAAAACTAGAAGAAGCTGGTGAAAAAATGAAAGATGCCGCTAAAAAATAAGTAGCATAATAACTTATTTTTGATTTAAAAATATAACCCTTGATAAAATATCAAGGGTTATTACTTTTTTAAAATAATCACTCAAATTAATGAGCTTATTTGTGAATATATTTTTAGTTTATCCTAGAAAAGGATATCTGTAATTTACAGGAGTAACAAACGTTTCTTTAATAGTTCTAGGTGAAACCCAACGGAGTAAGTTTTGAGCAGATCCAGCTTTATCATTTGTTCCAGATGCTCTAGCTCCTCCAAAAGGTTGATTACCTACAACAGCACCTGTAGGTTTGTCATTAATATAGAAATTACCTGCTGCGTTTTCTAATGCTTTAGCAGCTTCATTTATGGCGTATCTATCTTCACTAAAAACAGCTCCTGTTAATGCATATTCTGAAGTTTGATCAATTAATTCTAATATATTACTCCATTGAGCATCCTCATAAACATAAATGGTTAAAACGGGTCCAAATAACTCAGTTTCCATTGTTTTGTATTTTGGATTAGTGGTTAAAATCACAGTAGGTTCCACAAACCAACCTTTTGATTTATCGTATCCACCGCCATAGATGATTTCTGCATCTGCATCTTGTTTAGCTTGTTCAATATAAGAAACTAATTTATCAAAAGATCCTTCATGGATAACTGCTGTGAAGAAGTTGCTCATATCTTCAGGAGAACCCATTTTAATTGTTGGGATTTCTTTATCAAATTCTGCTTTTATAGCTGACCATAAACTTTTTGGGAAATAAGCTCTTGACGCAGCTGAACATTTTTGGCCTTGAAATTCAAAAGCACCTCTAATTGAATTAGCGGCTACTTGAATAGGGTCAGCAGAAGGGTGTGCTAAGATGAAATCTTTTCCTCCTGTTTCTCCAACAATTCTTGGGTAAGTTTTGTATTTATGAATATTTGCACCTATTTTAGCCCAAATTTCTTTAAATACAAAAGTAGAACCGGTATAGTGAATTCCAGCAAAATCTGGACTTGCTAAAACAGTATCTGTAATCATAATTGGATCACCAAAAACAACATTGATTACACCATCTGGTAATCCAGCTTCTTTAAAAATGTCAATTATTACTTTAGCAGAAAATACCTGACTATCACTTGGTTTCCAAACTACTGTATTTCCCATCATAGCTGCAGAAGCTGGTAAATTAGCTGCAATGGCTGTAAAATTAAATGGTGTTACTGCATAGACAAAACCTTCAAGAGGTCTATATTCTACTCGGTTCCAAACATCTGAAGGAGAATAAGGTTGATCTTGATAGATTTGAGTCATAAATTCTACATTGAAACGCAAAAAATCAATTAACTCACATGATGCATCAATTTCTGCTTGATGTATTGTTTTTGACTGGGCAATCATGGTAGCAGCATTGATTTTTGCACGGTAAGGTCCAGCAATTAATTCAGCAGCTTTTAAAAATATTGAAGCTCTGTGTTCCCAAGGTAAAGCAGCCCATGATTTTCTTGCTTCAAGCGCTTCGGAAATAGCTTTTTCAACATGAGTTTTTTCAGCTAAATGATACGTGCCAACAATATGTTGGTGGTCGTGTGGAGCTGACATCGTTTTTGTAACTCCTGTTTTAATTTGCTCTTTTCCTATGTATAATGGAACATCAATAGTGTTGCTCCATAGTTCTTTATACGTTTTTAAAACTTGTTCTCTTTCAGGTGTACCGGGGGCATAACTTTTAACAGGTTCGTTAATAGCTTTAGGTACATTAAAAAATCCTTTTGGCATGATGTTATGGTTTAAAATTATTAAATAAATTAATAAATAAGTCGTTAAAAATATGATTTCAATTTATCTTATAGCAAAAATACAAAGGAAAAATTGAATTATTAGTACTAAAATAAACAAATAACTAGACTTCTAATTCATAGCGAATGGAGCCATTAATTTAAAGGTTGGAATGGTCACTTTAAAACTTTTGGTTGTTGTAAAATTAATCATGTTATAAAAACCTTTCATTGCTCCAATTGGGGAAGATAATAAACAACCTGAAGAATAAGAGTGTTTTTCCCCAGGTTTAATTACAGGCTTTTTACCAATAACACCTTCACCATCAACAATGTCTAAATTGTTCAAAGAGTCATAAATTTCCCAATGACGAGAGTTTAATTGTACAGAATCTTTACTTTGGTTCTCTATAGTAACTTGATAAATAAAGGCATAGTGAATTTTATAGTTTTTGAAATAAGTACCTTCAAAACTAGTTGAAACTGAAATTTTAATGCCGCTTGTTATTTGAGTTACCATAATTTCATTTATAGCTTGTCAAAGTTAATAAAAAATATTTAAAGAAATTGTTAATTTTTAATGTCTAAACTGGTTGCATTAGCTATGCCAACGACTCTGTCGTAACGATCTGCTGGTCCTTTGTAGTAAACAAGGATAGTATAATTGTTTTCGGTTTGGTAGAAATTACCATCTATTGCATTTTTCTCATCAATTTTGCCATTTAAATCCGTCAAAACATATTGGTAATTAGTAAATCCTTGCTTAATTAGTAAGGCTTTTTCAAATCGATTGGTTGTACTATTATAATCCATTTTATTCTCATCTGAAATGGCATAATTATTAAACATGCCATTGATATATATATTTTTCTCTAGAGGATTTTCTTTGCAATCTAATGTGAAATATACCCAAGCGTAATCAGATTCAACATTTGGGTTGGTTACATTAAAATTAGTCACAAGGAAATTTCCGTTTATGTCAGGAAAATAAGTGTAAATTTTATTTTTTCTTGCTTCATTAACGTATAAATAGGTGTTGTAGATGTCACCGGTAGTGACTTTAAAGACGGTGTTGGAAGCTCCTCTAATATTTTTGTTTTCAAAATTCCAAAATTCATTACCACCCCAGAATTGGGTTTCTTTGTTGTAGCGATAGATTAATTGAGTGCCAATTGTATATTGAGGCTTTATGTTGTGAATGGCATTTTGAAATTTTCCGTTTTGAAAGATAGAAACTTTAATATTTTGTAGCGGATTTTGTAAAAGACGGTCCTTGTAATCAATATAAAATTCTACATTTTGTTTTTGTTGAATAGTTTCCATATCTCGAGAACGGCGAATAGTAATTCCAATCATCAAATCATCTTCATAGATAATAAATTTTCTTGAAAAAATTAAGTGTTGTTCATCATCATAGATTTTCAACATATAATTGCCCGATTTTATAATTTGATTATATTTATTTGGGAAACTAAGTGTATAATGAGAGTAATTTTGGAAACAATTAAGTGAATTGGAATAATTTTGAATACGTTGGTTATCCAATCCATTGATGTATTCATTTTTTAATAAATTACTAGGAGTCCAGTCATAGTTATAATGTTCTATAGTGTAATAGTAATCTGCCTCGTTTCCATACAAATCATCAAATTGGAGCTCAAAAGCATCTCCTAGTCTAAAAAAAGGAATAGTGTTGTTACCTCCTTGTACAAAAGTTACTGTTTTTATATTAAAAGGAGAGGGAACCTCTTGTTCCTGAGCAAAGACTAAACAACTAATGAACAAAAATAAAGTTGTAATTTTTGAAAGCATAACAATGATTTAATAATAGTAAAAATAGCCAAATATTTTGATTTTCAAGTCTTTTCAAGTCTTAAAACTTTCAAAAAAAATGGAAGTAAAATTATTGTAAAAAAACATTAGAATTTAACTAAAAAATCCCGAAAATATCGGGACTTTTTTACTTTCTAACTAATGGTATAATTTCACCTTTAGCTAAACAATATTTTTCAACCCATTCAGGAGCAATGGTATTCGTATAATCTATTTCTTCAACTTGGAAACCAATGCTTCTTAATTTATCGAAATAGTCTCTACCATACACACGTACATGGTCGTATTGACCAAAAATTTTTGCTCGTTCTTTAGGATCGGTTATACTATCATCTGTAAAAGTTGTTGCTCTGTTTAAATCTTGTGGAATTTGAAATATTCCCCAACCTCCGGGTTTTAAAACGCGGTATAATTCCTGCATGGCTTTAGTGTCATCTGGAATATGTTCTAAAACATGGTTGCAAAAAATAACATCATACTTATTATCTTCAAAGGGTAAATTACAAATATCTGCTTTAACATCAGCCAAAGGTGATAATAAATCGGTTGTTGTATACTCTAAATTAGCTTGTTTTTTAAAACGTTTGTAAAACTCTTGTTCTGGCGCAAAATGTAAAACTTTTAGTTTTTTAGTTGAAGTAAAAAAATTAGTTTTATTCTTTAAATACAACCATAATAAACGGTGTCTTTCTAATGATAAAGTACTGGGTGATAATACATTATTACGTTGTGTGCCATAACCATATGGTAAAAACATTCGAAAACTTTTGCCGTCAATAGGATCTGTAAATCGATTTCCTTTTAGAAAAAAGGCAATTATTGGTCGAACCACAATACTCAATCGAATTAAAATTGGACGAGGAATGGTGTTTAGTATAAATTTAAATAGTTTCTTCATTTTTATATTACTAATGGCACACTTCTTAAACCATCTTCTTCGTTACTCGTGATACCTAGTGCTTGATAAATATAAGCAAATGTTGATAATAACTCTGGTTTACCATCAACTATGGCAACATCATGCTCAAAGTGAGCGCTTGGTTTGCCATCAGCTGTAGTTATTGTCCATCCGTCTTTATGTTGTTTGATGTTTCTAGTTCCCATATTTATCATAGGCTCAATAGCTAAAACCATTCCATTGGCTAGTTTTTTACCTCGGCCTCTTTTTCCATAATTTGGAACTTCGGGATCTTCATGCATTTTTCGTCCTAAACCATGTCCGCATAATTCACGAACTACACCATAACCATGACTTTCACAGTAGTTTTGGATAGCATGTCCAATATCTTCAACTCGATTTCCTGCTCTAGTTTCACGAATACCTATATATAGAGACTCTTTAGTTACTTGAAGTAATTTTTTTGTTTCAGGGGTAACTTCACCTACTTCAAAAGTGTAAGCGTGATCGCCATAGAATCCATTTTTCAAAGCACCACAATCCACAGAGATAATATCACCTTCTTGTAATGGAATCTCGTTTGGAATACCATGAACCACTTGAGTATTAGGACTCATGCATAATGAATTTGGGAATCCATACATACCTAAAAAAGCAGGTTCAGCACCATGGTCTCTAATAAATGTTTCTGCTAACTTATCTAAATATAATGTAGTTACACCAGGTTTGATTTCTTTAGCTATCATACCTAATGTTTTAGAAACGATTAAGGCACTTTCGCGCATTAATTCTATTTCTTCTCTAGTCTTAATTATAATCATAATCGAAATTTCTAGTGCAAAAGTACAAAAAATGTTGAATCATTTTTTTCATTTAAACCTAAGTAAAATAAAAAGTTTCTATTTCAAATAAGATAAGAGTCATGTAATTATTGAGGATTGGCAATTGTTTTGAATAATTCGGCATGTGAAAGATACAAACGGTTGTCAATATTAATTTGAGAAAGTTTAGCGCTAACCAAATTATTTTCTCTTGTATTGATTAAAAAAAGAGAACTTTCTCCAGCACTAAATAATCTTTCTTCGGCTTGGACTAGTTTTTCGTTGTCATTAACTAAGCTTATAATGATGTCTTTTTGTTTTGAAACAGTTTGAATCTCATTTTGTTGAGCCGTAACTTTGTTCTCTAATTGCTTCTTTTCTAAAGCTAATGTGAGTTCTTGTGCTTGGATTTTTTGTTGTGCTAATTTTAAAGCACCTCGTTCTTTTCTTAAGAAAATGGGGAAATATGCATTTATACCAAATTTATAATCTTCAAATCTATAGTTTGAAAATGCTACTGGCTCTGAAATATAGGAATAGCCTACATCAAGTTTTGGAAGAAGCATATTGGCTTTCAATTTTCTATCAATGTTTAGCATTTCTATTTTTGTTTCTAGCGCATTTATTTTTGGGTGTGTTGTTGTTGAAAAATTTTCAGTTAATAGGGCATTGGTTTTTAATGTTAATCCTATAGATTGCTCTAAGTTTTCTTCTGGAATTAAATGGTCTTCTAATTCTAGGGGCAAATTATTATTTGTCCACAAAAAATTTGAAAGTTCTAATTTAGCTTTCAATAATTTAAAGCGAGATTCTTCTAGGCTAAGTTGTCTGTTTTTCAAGGTAATTCCAGCTTCAATACTGTCTATCGCTGGTTTGTCACCTTGTTCTATCAATGTTTGGATTCCTTTTAAACGAATAGATGCATTGGTGACATAGTTTTCATATAAACGTACTTCTTCATAGTTTTTTTTCCAGTTAAAATAAGCAATTGAAGCATCATACATGATTTGTACAGCTTGTAATCTTCGTTCTGCTCGACTCAGTTTAATTTGAGATTTTGCTTTTCTAAGATCAGCCATTCGCTGATTAATCACTAATCCTTGTAATACGGGTATTGTAATTCCAACAGCAGTTAGACCATTCGATGGAACCGTATTTTGAGGGTTTAAATACATACCTTCATTGTTTTCAAAGGCAGCTTTTAATTCTATTCCATACCAAGTAGGAATTTTAAAACTTCCATTGAATACAGAGTAATATTCTTTATTTTGATATTCTTTTCGACTAAAATCGACTTCAATTTTTGGATCAAAAGCACCTCTAGCTTGGAGTAAATTAGCTTGAGCTTGACTTATTTCTAAGTCGGCTATTTTGGCAATAGGGTGAAATCGTTTTACAAAGCCTAAATATTCTTCATAAGTAAACTCATTGTTTTGTGCCTTTAAATTAAAACTAAATAAACACAATAAAATAGTCCATTTTAATAGGTCTTTATTTTTTTTCTTTAGTAGCATTTTTATCTGTTTTTGATTGATAATAATTAGGAGGAAAACCATTTAAGGTTCGCCATATTTCATACCAAATAGGAACATTTTCTAATAACGCTATAGTTTGTGCTCCTGAGCCAATGCTTAATTGTTTTGGCCAATTTTCTTCCTTTTCATCTGGTGCAATCAATACTCGATATTTGCCATTATCGCTAATGAAATTTTCAACGGCTACAATTTTACCACCATATGTACCATAAGATAAACCTGGCCATCCTGAGAAAACGATTGTTGGCCATCCATCAAACCATACACGAACGTGTTCCCCTTTTTGAATCAATGGAAAATCCATGGGAGATACATAAGTTTCTACAGCTAACTGGTATTTTGATGGCATAATACTTACAATTGCTGTTCCTTCCTTAATGTTTTCTCCAATTCCAGATTGTAATGCACGGTTGATATAGCCATCTTGTGGCGCAGTGATATAATACATTCCATTTCTTATTCTGTAATTGGTATATTGGTTTTTAAGTTTGTTAACTTGAGCTTCCGTATCAAATTGACTACTTAAAGCTGTAAATTGATCACCACGAGCCTTGGAAACTTTTTCGGTGTATTCTGCATTAATTCTATTCAATTCAACTTTTGCATTGATTAATTCATTTTTACTAGCTAAAAATTTATTTTCTTGCGTTATGATTTTAGCTTCAACCTCTTGTAGCTTTAATCTTTTTTCTTCAACCTCTGTAAGCGGCTTTAAACCTTCTTTATTTAATTGAACAGCGCGGTTAAATTGTGTTTTTGCAATTTTTAGTTGAGTTTCAACAGCTGCTAAATCCATGCTGTCACTTGTAATTTTTAAGTAGGACTGTTTAACTTTGTTTTTAGCTTGTTCAAATTTTAGTTTACGTTCTCTTTCAATAGCAACAATTTGGTTAGATAAAGAATTTACTTTTCCTCCATAAGATTCAACAGATTGTTGTTTAGCATTAAGTTGTGCTTTTGTGTTTTCAACTAAATTGGGGTCAAGATAATCTTCTTTAATCTCTGAGATAAACAAGATCGTGTCTCCTTTTTTAACAAAATCTCCTTCTCTAACATACCATTTTTCTATTCGGCCAGAGATTAATGATTGGATTGTTTGTGGTCTTTGATTAGGCATTAATGTTGTCACATTTCCATTGCCAGGAATATTTTGAGTCCAAGGTAAAAATAGAAATAACACCACGAGAATTAAAAACCCTACGAGAATTTTGTTTAATACTTTATAATGCGGTCTAGAGGCAAGGGATTGAATCGTTGAGTATTGTTCTAAACGATTATAATCTGGTTTGTTATTTTTTGATAAGTTTAGCATAGTTTTAGATTTTTGAGTCTGAACTTATTTTTCCATTTTCTATTAAAATGATACGCGAACCTTGTTTTCTCCATTTTGGATTTTTAGAAGCTACAACTAATGTCCAATGGCGTTTAGAATCTGTTAAATAGTCAATAATTTTTGTTGAAGTTTCTTCATCCATTTTATCGGTTGGATTTTCAAGGAAAAGAATTCTTGGCTTACTAATAATGCATCTTGCGAGTAAAATTTTTTGAGCATTAGAAGAAGAAAGTTGTTTACCTTCTGGGTGAATTTTGGTGTCTAATCCTTCTGGTAAAGTTTTAATGAATGAAGTTAGTTGAACAGCATCTAAGGCTGATTTTATTTCATCATTGTTTACACTATAACCAAACATTAAATTTTGAGCAATGGTTCCTTCAAACAAAGTCTCCCCTTGAGTTAAACAGGCAATATGAGCTCTGTATTGAGCTAAATTTATTTTTCTAAAGGTATCGTCATTAATATATAACGCTCCATATGTTGGTTGTATGATACCTGCTAAAAGTCGAATTAATGTAGTTTTTCCCGAACCATTATCTCCGTCAATACATATTTTTTCTCCTTGTTCAATAGTTAAATTAATGTTTTCTAATACATTTTCATTTGAATCTGGGAAATGAAAGCAAATATTATCGGCTTCTAGTGAAATTGAATTATAACATTCTGTTTGATTTACATATGTTTCTTGCTCAATTTCCATATCTGTAATTTGTCCAATTTTTTCAATTGAAGTCAACACATCATAAAAAGTTTCTAAGCCTAAAATGATTTTCTCTACCGAATTTATTACTAGTAAAATAATGATTTCTGCTGCCACAAATTGACCAATATTCATTTGTTCGTTTAGAACTAAAAATCCTCCTATTAAAAGTAAACTAGCAGTTATAATTACTTTGAAAGAAATTAATTGAATGAATTGTTTTCTAATGATATTAAAGTGTTTTTCCCTGTAGTTTAAATAGTCTTGAACAAGTTTATCGTTTTTAATTAAAGCAAATTCATGATAATTTTCTCTTTTAAAACTATTTGAATTTCTTGCTAATTCTTGTAACCAACTTGCTACTTTGTATTTGAATTTCGATTCCTTTAAACTACTTTCTAATCCTGGTGTATAGGAAAATTTAAAGATGAAATACAATAAAAACATCAATAAAATTCCAAAAATAATAAAAAACGGATGGTATAAAGAAAGTAAAATTAAACCAAATGTAATTTGTAACAAAGCAGCGGAGAAATCAATTAATAATTTTGATGTTCCTTTTTGAATAGTTAAGGTGTCAAAAAAACGATTGGCAAGTTCTGGGGTGTATTTTCCATAAATTTCTTTAAATTTGAATTTAGGTATTCGGTAAGCAAACTCAAATGAAGAGCGAACAAATATTTTTTGTTGTAAGTTTTCAGTGATACGTAGTTGCATTAATGATAATGCCCCAACAAATGCAACACCTAGTACAACAAGAAATACTAGAACCATCCACGATACACTAATTCTTCCTGCTTGAATAAAATTGATAATGGCTTGAATGCCTAAAGGGAGTGATAAACTTACAATCCCGGCAAAAATAGCGTAAAAGAATATCTGGATAATATCTTTTTTGTCTAATTTTAATAAATTAATAAATCGTTTTAAAGGTGTCATATTTTATTTTTTTAATAGATTTTCAACTAAATGCGTGTAAAAGTGCATAGGACTAATTTCTTCATTGCAATTGGTAATTGTTTTTAAATGATCTTTCAAAAAGTGTTGATGAAGCGCTCCTTCAACAATGCTTGAAATTAAGCTTTTTGCATAAGGATAGTCTGGATTTACATCTTCTACAAAACCAATGATTCTATTGATTACTCTTTTATAAATGATGAAATAGCCTTTTTTGTTTTCATTGTCTACTTCTCTGGTTTGTAGTGTTTTAGAAAACTCTTCTATAATAATTTTATTTAAAACAGATTCGTTAATGTAATCCGTTCTTTCATCATCTTCAATTTTCTCTGTTACGACAGTAATTGCCTTGATTAGTTTTTGTATGGAATTTTCAATATTTGCTGTTGCAAAAACCAATTTGTATTCAATCCAACTCCAATACCAACACGAAAGATAAACTAACAATTTGTGCTTATTTTCAAAATAGCGATAAATAGAACTTTCATTAGAGCCAATTTTAATCCCTAATTTTTTGAATGTAAATTCCTCAAAACCAATTTCATTGATTAAGAGGATACTTTCTTTTAAAATTTTTTTCCCAAGTTCTGATGTTTCTGGGTCTTTAACATAAATAGAGTCTCCTATGTTAAATTTAATATTAGAAATAAATATGGCCATTTCAATAGTATTTTATACAAAGATAATAGTATTACTATTAATTATGAAATTTTAACTTTTATTTATAATTTGTAAATAGTCTAAATAGCATGAGATTTGTCATAAAATTGCGTAACTTGTATTGATAATTTTGTAAAAAAATAAGGTATGAGTCAATATGTAACCGCAGCTGAGGCTGTAAAAGTTGTAAAATCAGGAGACCGTGTTTATGTTCAAGCGGCGGCAGCAACACCCACAGTGTTGACAAAAGCACTTACAGATCGCGCAGAGGAATTGCGAAATGTAGAAATTTGTCATTTACATACTGAAGGAGAGGCGTTATATGCAAATCCTGATTTATCGGAAAGTTTTCATGTCAATTCCTTTTTTATTGGTGCAAACGTTAGACATACATTAAAGTCAGGAAATGGTTCGTATACCCCTGTTTTTTTGAGTGAATTGCCATTGCTGTTTCGAAAAAAAGTTTTGTATTTAGATGTAGTTTTTATTCACGTTTCACCTCCTGACCAGCATGGTTATTGTTCGTTAGGAACATCTGTTGAGGCTACAGTAGCAGCTGTTGAAAATGCAAAAGTAGTTATTGCACAAGTCAATAAAAATATGCCTAGAACTTTTGGAGATGGAATCTTACATGTTTCTGAAATAGATTATTTAGTTGAGGTAGATGTGCCTATTTATGCTAATGAAGTTGTTCCTTTTTCAATTGAAGAAGAGAAAATTGGTGCTTATATTGCTTCGTTAATTGAAGATAAAAGTACACTTCAAATGGGTATTGGCTCTATTCCAAATGCAGCATTAAGTAAATTGACTAATCATAAAAATTTAGGCTTGCACACAGAGATGTTTTCAGACGGTGTGATTGATTTAATTGAAAATGATGTGATTAATTGTAATTATAAATCAGTATCAAGAGGGCGCGCTTTGGCTACTTTCTTAATGGGTTCAAAACGATTATATGATTTTGTTAATGACAATCCGTTTATTGAAATGAAAGAGTCTTCCTTTGTAAATGATACGGCTAAAATAAGGAAGAATAATAGAATGGTGGCTATTAATTCAGCTATAGAAGTCGATTTGACAGGACAAGTTTGTGCAGACTCAATAGGAGCAAAAATGTATTCTGGTGTAGGTGGACAAATGGATTTTATAAGAGGAGCTTCGTTAAGTGAAGGTGGTAAAGCAATTATTGCTTTACCGTCAATTACAAAAAGAGGAGAAAGTAGAATAGTTCCTTATCTTAAACAAGGAGCAGGTGTAGTAACTACAAGAGCACACGTTCATTATATTATTACGGAAAATGGTATTGCTGATTTATATGGGAAAACGTTGAAACAAAGAGCAATTGAAATGGTGAAAATTGCGCATCCGTTACATCAAGAAGCGATTGAAAAGGCTTACTTTGAGTTTAAAAATAATATTTAAAAACAATATAATAAGACTGCACTCAAATAGTGTCTAACTTTTTGAGGCAGTCAATTAAAGGGTGTTTTTATTTTTTTAATTCTAATTTTTCGGCGAAATAATCACAAAAATCTTGCATTGTAGCAGCCATTTTTTCATCTCCAGTAGCACGTCCAAATGTGTCAGTCATAGCAACTAAAGTTTGATGAAAGAAAATTTTCATTTCATCAACAGGCATATCTTTTGTCCATAAATCAATACGAAGAGTTTCTTTTGCATTGGCATCCCAAATAGATAATAGTACTGTTTTTGCTTCTTCATTCTCAACACCTCCATCTTTTGCTGTCCATAGTAGTTTTTCTGGAACGTGATTTTCGTCTAATTCAATATTGATTTTAATTTCAGAACTTTTTGACATAGTTTGTATTATATTTGATTAAAGGTATAAGCCACTTATAATAGCTTATTTTTTAGGTTTGTATTTAGAATTATTGAAAATTTCAAGGGGTTCCATTTTTAACAATTTTTCTACAGAAATATCATTATTATCCATATATGATTTTACAATTTGCCAGCCTACCCATTGACCTACTCTTCCTGGTGATTCTCTATCAATAGCTTCATAGAATTTTGTGAAAGGAGCATCTTCAATGAATCGTTGGTAATTTTTTATATTGTTGTCATATAATAATTTGTTTTCAATCAAATAAGACCAAATTTGTGCTTCATTTTCTTCACACCATTTATATTGTGTAGTGGTATAGCCTATTTTTACAGCATCAGAAATTGTTGGAAGTAATACATCTTTTAAATATTGTATTTTTCCAAAATAAATCATTTCTCCTAATAAGGTTTTGTCTTGAGATGGAATCACTTTTCTATATCCAAAATTAGTTACTAAATCAGGTAAGATTTGTTCCTTTACTAAATTTTGTTTTTGGTAGGCTGCAAAAACGTCATAGAAAGGATGTTTATTCCCTAAATAGCAATCCAAAGAAATAAAAATAAAGTCATTTGTATATAATGCTTTTTTGTCTAAAAGTACCTCATTAATAAGTGTAATAACTCGGGGTGTTTTCTCTTCTGGAAAATAATATTTAATTCTACTAACTAGCATCTCAATGTCATCTTCAAGTTGAGTTGTGTTAGGAAACTGTTTTTTTACTTCTTTATTCAGTTCAATAAAATACTTGTCTTTTAACTTGTTTGTCCAAAGTGTATCAGGAAATTGCGATGGAAATAAAAAAGGATATTCTGCTTTAAGTTTGGGTAAAGTCGCAGGTGTTGCCTGTGCATATTTTACATCAAAACGTTCAATAGATAAATTGACAGATTTTTTAATATCTAATGCTTGTTCTTCAGCATCTTCTTTTTTGCATTGAACAAATAGTAAAGAAAGTATAAAAAGGGCGAATATTTTTCTCATTATTTGATTTTTAGTAATTTTATCAAAATTTAGTGCAAATATATAATTTATCTACCTAATAAAAGTTTAAAAAAATGGTAAATGCTAGTAAGTTAAATGTTGAATCTGTTACAGATTATATCGTGAATTGGTTAAAATCATATGCTGAAAATGCTAAAGTTAAAGGTTTTGTGGTGGGAATTTCTGGTGGTATTGATAGTGCGTTAACTTCTACATTGTGTGCTATGACTGGCTTTCCTACGCTATGTGTAGAAATGCCTATCCATCAAGCAGAAAGTCATGTTAACAGAGCAAATGAGCATATTGATCAGTTAATGCAAAGGTTTTCTAATGTCAATAAAAAACGCGTTGATTTAACGCCAGTATTTGAAACATTTAAAAGTCAAGTTCCAGTAAGTGAAAATGAAACCATTTTGAATTTAACTTTAGCTAATACAAGAGCACGTTTAAGAATGACTACTTTGTATTATTTAGGTGGTTTACATGGATTTATTGTCGCTGGAACGGGAAATAAAGTGGAAGATTTTGGGGTTGGATTTTTTACTAAGTACGGTGATGGGGGAGTGGATATTAGTCCTATTGCAGACTTAATGAAAAGTGAAGTGCGTGAACTAGCTGCTTTTTTAGGAGTTCCACAAAGTATTTTACAAGCTAAACCCACTGATGGATTATTTGGTGATGATAGAAGTGATGAAGATCAATTAGGTGCTACTTATGATGAATTAGAATGGGCTATGATAGAAACTCAAAAAGGGAGTTTGACTGAAAATTTTGAAGGAAGAAAAGCGCAAGTATTAGAAATTTATAAGCGTTTGAATACCAGTAATCACCATAAAATGCAGGCTATTCCTATTTGTCTATTGCCCGATAAAGTTAAACTATTATAAAAAAGTAAAATATTCAGGTTATTTTTATTAAATTTGTAAAAAATATTTATAAATCTCCAATTAATTAAAAAGAACTACTATGATAACGATTTGTTTCGCGGACAATTCTCCGGTTGTTCACCATGGTGTTAAATCTTACTTCGCAGAAAGTAAAAATTGCAAAATTGAATCATTTGTTAAAAGCTTTGATGAGTTGCAAAAAGTTTTATCAAAAGAAAAGTTTAATATTGTAATTATTGATGTTGAGCTAACAGGATTAAACTCAATTATGAATGTAAAGTCATTGGTTAAGTCTCATCCATTAGTCAATTTTATTATTTTCACTAATGTCTCTGATACGCTTTATGCTCCACCGGCCATAAGATCTGGGGTAAGAGCATATCTGTCGAAAAACATTGAAATGACAGAGTTAGAGAATGCTATTATGAAAGTACATCAAGGTGAAATTATTTTCAGTGAGGCGGTAAGAGAAGCTATTGAAATGCTTAAAAAAGTAAAAAAAGAAGATCGTTTGTACAAAAAATTATCTTCTAGAGAAATTGAGGTATTAAGATATTTCAATGAAGGTAAGAAAAACAAAGAAGTGGCTAAAATTTTATCGTTAGACGAAAAGACAATTAGTACTTATAAGTTGAGATTGTTACAAAAACTTAATGTAACGAATTTAGTGGATTTATTAAATAAGTCAAGAGAATTAGAAATTATTTCTTAATTCTTAAAAACGAGCTAGAACTCTTCCTAGATTTTTAGCAATTACTTTTGTAAGTCCTAGATAATCTTTTATACTCGTTAGTATTTCTGAATTATCAATTTCAATATTTGATGACACTGAATTTTTAGTGTCATCAATTATTTTATGCACAAGGTACCATCTAAGTGTTAGAATGGTTTCGTTTACATATTGTGCTATGGTTTCTTCTTTTTGTTTTACAACAATTTGTTTTTTTTCCCATTGATGTAGTGAATCTCGTTCTTCTAACATTAATATCGATGTAATTTTATCTGCTACTTCAGTTGAGACTTGAGATAAGTATTTTTCAATACTAAATTCTTCGTTTTGGATATGATATGCTATTAGGTCGTTATAGATTGTTTTAAAAACAGGATTTGTCAATTCAATTTCATCTTCTTGTAAGGTTAAATAAATTCGTTCGGCTACTCTAAAAGGTTTTGTTTCCTTGAATTCAACTAAGGCTCCTTCTTCATTTTCGACAAGAAATGTATCTTCAAATTCTTCTATTTTATTTCCATATAGCAATAAAATTTCAATAATTTTTTGTTCTAATTCGTATTGAATGTCAATTTTAGTATGTTGAAGTATGTCGTTATTTCTTAAAACTTCAAATACTTTTTTTTCTTCTGTAAATTTTTTATTGGCTTCAGTAAGTTCTTTTTTTGAAATTTGAGCTAAAGTATTATACAAAACTTCTTCAGAAATATCCATGATTCTGGAACATTCCTGAATGTAGATTTCACGCTTTATTCGGTCGGAAATTTTCGCAATACTATTTACCATATCACGAATGGCTTCCGCTTTCTTGATTGGGTCATTTTTAGCTTCATTCATAATCAAATTAGCTTTGAACTGAATAAAGTCTATTGCGTTTTCTTGCAAGTAAATTTTTAAATCGTCGTTGGAAGTTTTTTTAGCAAAACTATCAGGATCGTCACCATCAGGAAAAGTTACTACTTTCACATTCATTCCGGCTTCCAGTATCAAGTCAATTCCACGAACAGCAGCACGCATTCCAGCAGCATCTCCGTCAAAAAGAACCGTCATGTTGTTGGTTAAACGACTTACCAATCGGATTTGATCAGGCGTTAATGCTGTTCCTGACGAAGCAACAACATTTTCAATGCCACTTTGGTTGAATTGAATGACATCGGTATAGCCTTCTACTAAATAACAATTGTCGAGTTTTGCTATGGTTTGTTTGGCATAATAAATTCCATAAAGCACTTTACTTTTGTGGTAAATGTCGCTTTCGGGGGAGTTGAGGTATTTGGCTGCTTTTTTGTCGTTGGTTAAAATTCGACCACCAAAACCTAACACACGCCCACTCATGCTGTGGATGGGGAACATTACTCTGCCTTTAAAGCGGTCGAAAAGCGATCCATCCTCACGTTTTATAGTTAGACCTGTTTTTTCTAAAAATTCTAATTGGTACCCTTTTCCTAAAGCTTCTTTACTAAAAATATCCCAAGAATCAGGGGAAAAACC
>CAYNNB010000001.1:0-67135 GCA_964398425.1 uncultured Flavobacterium sp. | reverse complement strand
ACCCTTTTCCTAAAGCTTCTTTACTAAAAATATCCCAAGAATCAGGGGAAAAACCCAGTTGGAATTTTTCAATTGTTTCCAGAGTAAAACCTCTTTCTTTAAAGTAAGACAAACCAATGGCTTTTCCTTCATCAGTCTTTAAAAGCGTGTTTTTGAAGTAGTCACGGGCAAATTCAGAAACCAAATACATACTTTCTTTTTCATTGGCTTTCTCTTTTTCTTCGTTGGTTTCTATAGTTTCTTCTACTTCAATATTGTATTTGTTAGCCAAATATTTTATAGCTTCAGGATAGGTAAAATGTTCGTGTTCCATTAAGAATGTAACGGCATTTCCGCCTTTTCCTGAGGAGAAATCTTTCCAAATTTGTTTTACCGGCGATACCATAAAAGAAGGCGATTTTTCGTTTACAAACGGCGACAAACCTTTAAGGTTAGAACCTGCACGCTTGAGCTGAACAAAATCACCAATAACTTCCTCTACACGAGCAATATCAAATACTTTTTCTATGGTTTCTTTTGAAATCAAATTTTGAATTTTTTAGGATTGCTAAGGTACAAAGATTTTGAGAAGTTCGGAATTCAAGAATTAACAATTAAGAAATTGTTTTATATATATTTATTTAATCATTAGAATCTGCTTCTTTTACACAAATAAAAAGACATAATGTTATTAATAATTCTAAATGTGTTTCTTCAGTATTTGTAAAATTGAAATTATATTCACGTTTAAATGAAAAAATATTTTGGTTCGACTCTTTTTTATAGTTCATTATCTCAATTCCATTTTTGTATAAATAAGATTTTTGTCCACTTAAAAAGAAAATTTCATATATGTCGCCATCGTAATCGCAAAAATAATTGTGTTTATACCATTTAATTCTTCTAAAATGCAACAATACATTATCTGGATTAAATAATCTTATTTTAAAATTATCAGATAAGAGGCTAATTTCATGTTTTAGTATTGATTTAGTTATTCCAGTTTTAATTTCGTGAAGTTTGAAATGACTATTTGCTAACGATTCGGAACTTGTATAGTAAAGTTCTTTTCCGTCTACAAAAATTTGATTTTTAGAACTGAAAAATCTTTCAGAACGTACTATTTGAATTTGCATTTAATAATTTTAATTTTTAAAGTTACAATTTAAAATTATAATTAAAAAAACCTGCAAAGAAATTTCCTTGCAGGTTTTAGAAGTATGAAAATATAACTCAAATTAATTCCAATCAAATCGAATACCTAAAGACACATTGTTTTGATCTATAGCATTGTTTTTAAACATTGGATTTAAATCGTATTTTAAGTACAATGAAGTTTGTTTATAACCAATGTATGCGCTTAAACCATAGGTAAAATCATTGACATTAAAATCTGCTTTTGTTCTTTCTTTTATTTTTTTTCCGTCTATTTCATAGCGTAAAAATTGTTTAGAGTTTGTATTTACACCGACAAAACCTCCAATTCCGAAACGAGCCGCTTTATGTGATTTAAATATTTTTTTTCCGTCTTTTTCATTTGTCTTTGAGAAATCAAATTCTAAATGGACAGGAAGTACAAAATATACATTTTTGAAATAAGTTTTATTGTCTTTTAAATCAATTGGATAAGTTGTTAAAACAGTTTGGTCACCAGTATCTTCAAATATACGATTGTCTGTTGCGTGAAGTATGTTGTATTGAAAACCTAAACCATATTTTAAATGTAATAAATTACTACTGTTGCTTAGACGTGTATTCCATGTTACTCCCCATTCGTAAAAAGTAGAACGTAAATAACCAAAATCGGAATTTGCAATGGCGCCATTAGTTACTAAGTTGTTAAAACCAGTAGCAAATACAAACTGACTTGTGGTTCTTTTTTCACCTAAGTTTTTATTTTTTTTGTTGTTTTTTATAGAAAGAGGAGCATTTATTGCAACCGAATAATTAGCTGTTGAGTCGGTTGATTTAAAATCTAAATTTCCATTAACTAATTCTCTTAATTTTTCTTCTTCAGCCGCTACTTTTGTTTCGATGTTATTGGCTCTTTCTTCTGCAATTTTTGCTTTTGTTTTTTCAGCTTCTTCTTTTGTCATTGAACCATTTTCAACAGCTTTGTCTATGGCTTCAACTTCTTTTTTCAAAGCGTCTTTTTCTTCTTTTGTTATTGTTTTAATGTTGGTTGCAATTTCTTTTGCTTGTTGTTCAAATGTTTTAGTTTCTTGGGCTGTTACTTTTGCGCAAGTGGCAAGCATAGCCATACTGATGTAAAGGATAATTCTTTGCATGATAATAAATTTTAGTTAAAGTGTTTTTTGAATTTTTATTCTAAATTTCTATTGTTGTATACAGCTTGTACTTCTTTTAATTTAGCAAATGCTTTGTCTTTAAATGACTGGTTAAGCTCTGCTTCAGCCGAAGAAAGCAAATCGTTTGCGTCTACTGAAAGCGAAGACTTATAGCTGTTTTTTGCATGGATAGTTTTTTTATTACCTTCTACTTCTGCTAATAAGGATTCTGGAGTTATATAGTTGTATTTGCGTTTGTTTACTGTTGTAATTTCATTATTGATTAGCGAATTTTTAAATGGGCTGTCATCGGTTAAATAATTTGTCAAATTTTTTATTTGTTGCGGTTTGTCAGAGACTAACTCTTCATTTATTTTTATTTCATTTTTTTGATTACTATAATAACCATTATTACTTGTTAAGGTAGAAGTTATGCTGTTTACTTCTTTAGAATTAAGAGAATTTCTATCTGATTTAGCATCATTTTGCTCTGATTTTTGTTCAAAAACGATTTCCTGTTTTGTTTTAATTCCTTCTTTATTATCAATTAAAAAAAATCCAATTCCTAAAAAAACGATGAAAGAAGCGGCTATTCCTATCCAGAAAAAACCTTTTTTTGGTTTTTTTTCTTCTGTTACAGTTAACATGGCATCTAGTCTATCCCATGCGGCAACTGATGGATCAAGCGTTCTTTTGTTTAATGCTTCTTTTATTTTGGTTTCAAAATTATTTGGTTCCATGCATGTTTACTTTTAATTGTTTAATTTGGTTTTGGAGCATTTTTCTAGCGTGTGCTAATTGCGATTTTGAAGTGCCTTCACTAATTTGTAAAAGGGTTGCAATTTCTTGATGCTTATAACCTTCAATTACGTATAAATTAAAAACCATTCGGTATCCGTCTGGAAGATTGTCAATTAATAATTGTATATCATCAATTGAAAAATCCTCATTTTCGTATGTTTCTTCACTTTCAGTAATTACTATTTCTTCAATTTCTAAATGGTTAAAATTATTTTTTTTTACTCTTAAAAAATCTATGCATTCATGAATCATAATTCTTTTTATCCATCCTTCAAAGCTTCCTTTGTGTTCAAATTTATTAAGATGCGTGAAGACTTTCATAAATCCAGTAATCATAACATCTTCTGCGTGATGGATGTCTTTAATATATTGTCTACATATACTTAACATACGAGGAGAAAATTTTGAGTACAATTGATGTTGTGCCTGGCGATTGTTTTCTATCGCTTGTGCTATCCATTGACTTTCTTCTTGATGTAAGTTAATTACCTTCATGTTATTTGTTAAATTGTCTTCTTTGCTTAGTTCTTTTATTTAAAAGACGAGTTTATTATAAAAAGGGTTGTATGTGATTTTTATTTTTTTGTAAGCAATTAATTTTAAACTCGATTGTCTTTTTTATTTAAGACGTTTTTTAACAGAAAAGGGTTGTATCATTTAATAAAATTAAAAAGGCTATAACATTTCTTGGGTTATAGCCTTTTTAATTTCTATTTAAGATTATTATAAACAATGGAGGAAATATCGCCTATTAAGTTGGACAAGGTTTCATTGTCTTTGCCTTTAGTCATTACTGTTAGCAAATAAGGTTTTTCTCTTATGTAAATAATAGCTGATTCATGAAGTTGTTTCTCGACTTGATTTCCTGATTCTCCAAATTTATGAATCAATTTAGTGTTTTTTGGTAATCCTCGTACAATTCCTTTGTTAAATTCGGATTTGCTTAATAATGATGCGGCAAATTCAGAGTCATCATGTGTTAAATAAGATGCATTATAAAGACATCTCATGAAAAGTGAATATTGTTGAGGTGTGAAAAAATAATGACTAGACTTTACATCTGGTACTTCTAAGTTTAAATCGGAAAATAATTTGTTTAAAATTTCTGGTTTTAAATTATTGTTTAACAATGCGGTAGCATTATTGTCTGAATAAACAATCATATATTTTAGTAATTCACGAATAGTGTATTTTTTTCCTAATTCTATTGTTTTCGATTTAAATGCAACATTTTTATCAATACTAAAAGGTGTTTCAAATTTTATTTCAGTATTTAAAATAGTTGGATTTTCTTCTTTCATTTTTAGATAAGCAATTAAAATAGGAACTTTAAATAAAGAACCTGGCTCATAAAGAATGCTTTCATTTACATTCATCCAGGTATTACTTTGATAATCTCTAAGATAAACCGATGCTTCTATAACACCAGACATGGCTTTATAACTTTCAATTGTTTTCGTAATTTCCTTTTTGGTGTTTTCTAGTAATGGGCTTTCACAGCTTTGTTCAACATATAACAAGGGCTCAATATATTTATAACCATGTATTCTTTTCTGTTCAAAATTACAAGCAGAATTAGCTAAATTATTAGAGGATTCATTTGATTTAGTAATATATCTTTTGGTTAAAAAGAAAGTAGATATAACTGAAACTAAAATTAAAATGATAAAATATTTAATCGAAATTTTTTTTGGAGCATTATTCATTATTAACTAAAATATATTTGTTTCATAACATTATACAAGTGATGAGGCAAATTTATTCATAAAAAAATAATTATTTCTTAAAATATGACTTTTTTATGAGATAGAAATGATGAAAAAGCTAAGTTATTTCAAGTTTTATTTAAATATTTCTTTCAATAACATAATTAATCATTAATTTTAATGATTCTTTGTAGGGTGAGGAGGGGAATTTTTCGATTATATTTAGTGCTTCTTGCTGGTATTCCAGCATTTTTTGTTCGGCATATACTAATCCGCCGTTATTTTTTACGAAAGCAATAACTTCTTTTACACGTTTTTTATCTTTATTATGGTTTTTTACGGAATTAATCAACCAACTTTTTTCTTTTGGAGCACAAGTATTTAATGTATGAATCAATGGAAGCGTCATTTTTTGTTCTTTGATGTCAATACCTGTTGGTTTGCCAATGGCATCTTCTGTATAATCAAATAAATCATCTTTAATTTGAAAAGCCATACCAATTAACTCTCCAAATTTGCGCATTTTTTCAATTACTTCTTTGTCGTCTGGAGCTACAGCACAAGCGCCTAATGAACAACAAGCGGCAATTAAAGTAGCGGTTTTTTGACGGATAATTTCATAATAAACTTCTTCTGTAATATCGAGTCGTCGGGCTTTTTCAATTTGTAACAATTCGCCTTCACTCATTTCTCGAACTGCCACAGAAATGATTTTTAATAAATCAAAATCATTATTATCAATAGATAGAAGTAATCCTTTAGAAAGTAAAAAATCACCAACTAAAACCGCAATTTTATTTTTCCACAAGGCATTAATAGAGAAAAATCCACGTCTTTTATTACTGTCATCTACTACATCATCATGCACTAATGTTGCGGTGTGTATTAATTCAATCACCGATGCTCCTCTATACGTTCTATCATTTACTGTTCCGCCCGAAATCATTTTTGCAGTTAAAAAAACAAACATAGGACGCATTTGTTTTCCTTTTCGGTTGACAATGTAATGTGTAATTCGATTTAAAAGAGCTACTTTTGAAGACATTGCTAATTGAAACTTTTTTTCGAAAAGTTCCATTTCAAAGGCGATGGGTTCTTTTATTTTTTCGGTGATTTTCATTGAACAACAAAAATAGCAAATTCAATTTAATTAATTAGCTCTTATTTGCTAATTGTCCACAAGCTGCATCAATGTCTTTTCCGCGACTTCTTCGAACTTTTACCACAATATCATTTTTTTCTAATGCTGAAATGTAATTGTTAATGGCTTGTTCACTAGCTTGTTGAAACATACCATCGTCTATTGGGTTGTATTCAATTAAATTTACTTTACAAGGTACGTATTTGCAGAATTTAACCAAAGCATCGATTGATTTTTTATCATCATTAATGCCTTTCCAAACCACATATTCATAGGTTACTTTGCTTTTGGTTTTCTTGTACCAATATTCTAAAGCTTCTTTTAATTCGGGTAGTGGGAAACTTTTGGTGAAAGGCATGATTTCATTTCTAATTTCCTCAACCGCCGAATGAAGGGAAACAGCTAATTTGAATTTTACGTCATCATCGGCCATTTTCTTAATCATTTTTGAAACACCAGAAGTGGAAACGGTTATGCGTTTGGGTGACATGCCTAATCCTTCAGGAGAAGTAATTTTTTCTATTGCTTTCATGACATTAGGGTAATTCATCAGCGGTTCACCCATTCCCATGAATACTATATTAGAAAGCGGACGATTATAATACAAGCGGCTCTCATTATCAATAGCTGCTACTTGATCGTAAATTTCATCCGGATTTAAATTACGCATACGTTTTAATCGAGCAGTGGCACAAAAATTACAATCTAAGCTGCAACCCACCTGACTAGAAACACAAGCGGTTGTTCGAGTTTCAGTTGGTATTAAAACAGATTCAACAATTAAATCATCATGCAAACGAACGGCATTTTTTACGGTACCGTCTTCACTGCGTTGCATGGTATCCACTTTAATGTGATTGATCACAAAGTTCGCTTCAAGCATAGCGCGCGTTTCTTTAGAAACATTAGTCATGTCTTCAAAAGAATGGGCACGTTTTTGCCATAACCATTCATAAACTTGATTACCACGAAAGGCTTTATCTCCATTAGAAACAAAAAAGTCTCTTAATTGTTCTTTGGTTAAAGCGCGTATGTCTCTTTTTTCTGTTTGCATGGTGCAAAAATACGAAAAGCAATAGCAATTTCAATAACAATTTCAAACTCAATAATACTATCATTCAGCAACTTTTTTTGTTATGATAGCTGTTAAATTTTAAACTTCAAATTTAATATTTTAAAATTGTTATTGATTTTTGAAATTGTCATTGCTATTGAAAGTTGTACTTTTGTATTTCAAAATTTTACCTTATGCATTTTATCTCGGAAGAATTAGAAAATTATGTGGCACAACATTCACAACCTGAACCTGAATTGTTAGCAAAATTAAATAAAGAAACGCATCAAAAAATTTTGCAACCACGCATGTTAAGTGGACATTTTCAGGGTAGAGTATTAAGTATGTTGTCTAAACTTATTCGTCCGAAAACCATTCTTGAAATTGGTACCTACACAGGTTATGCTGCCTTGTGTTTAGCCGAAGGTTTGCAAGAAGATGGAGAACTTCATACGATTGATAATAATGAAGAATTGGTTGAATTTCAAAAAAAATACTTTGATGCATCTCAATATAAAAACCAAATAGTTCAGCATTTAGGGAATGCACTAGAAATTATACCAACTTTAAATTTAAAATTTGATTTAGTTTTTATTGATGCCGATAAAGAAAATTACAGCAATTACTTTGAAATGATTGTCCCAATGATGCATAAAGGCGGAATTATTTTATCGGATAATGTGTTGTGGAGCGGAAAGATATTAGGTGAAGTAAAACCTAATGATAAAAGTACTAATGCTTTATTAGCTTATAATAAGTTAATTAACGAAGATGAAAGAGTGGAAACCGTTTTGTTACCTATTCGAGATGGTTTAACGGTAACTCGAGTTAAGTAATTAAGAGTTTATTTTTAATTCAATTTTTTTGAATATTTGGTAAAAAAGAATACCAGAGCATGCGCCAAAAATATATCCAGATAGTATATCTAAAGGAAAATGCAATCCAAGATAAATTCTACTATAAGCAAAAATTAAGGGGAATGCAAAAATAAAATAACTGTAATTATAATACCTTCTTAAAATAAGAAACAATATGGTCATTGAAGCAGTAGAATTTGATGCGTGACCTGAAAAATAACTATAAGTATCACTTGATTTTATTATTCTGATTAAATGTTTAATCTCTATGTCGTTACACGGGCGTAAGCGTTGAACAGAATCTTTTACTAAATTAGTTACTTGATCTGTAAAAACTAACATTACTGCAATAGTTAATAGTAATATAGCTAATCTTTTTCCTCCTATTTTTTTATATACAAAATAAGCCAAAAGAAAGAAAAAAGGTGTCCAATGTAGTTGTTTGGTAATTATTAACCAAAAGTTGTCATATGGTGTACTCCCAAGATTATTTAAAAAAACAAAAAGTTGTTTGTCTAAGGCTATTATTTTTTCCATGTATATTAATAAGAAGAAACTTGGTCAGATTTACATTTGACGTTTAATTGGTCCAGTAATATTTTCAAATTCTTCTTTGATTTCTTCTACAGGATTTTGTAATTCAACTGGATGCAAGGATTGATTCATACTTAGTTTTGCACTCTCTATTTCTTCAGTAATTCCTCCTGTTATTGAATTCATGTCTAAGCCATTTTCTTCAACTCCTTTTTGAATTTCGTGTTTAATTTCATTTGTAGCATGCTTTAATTGTGCCATTCCTTTTCCTAATGTCCTAGCGATATCAGGAATTTTATCTGATCCGAAAAGCATCAAAATTACAACAAGAATTAAAAGTAATTCGCCTCCACCTATTCCAAACATATAAATTGTTTTTAAAACACAAATTTAATAAAAAGTTATAGCTGAAGATGTCTTTGTTTAAAGATTTTTAACAAAAAAAGCGCAAACCAATACGATTGCGCTTTTCATTAGAATTTAAGTCTTTATTATTTTTTCTCTAATTGGTCAAATTTTGAAGTAGTTTCTTGTTTTGGCCATGTGTTATTTGTGGTGTCAATATCAGCTGTTTCAAGTTTAGGGTCAACAACAATTTTCACTACTTTTTTGTCTGTTGCAAAGGTTCTCTTAGCTACTTCATTGTTTCTTCTCCAAATTTGAGCTGGAAATTTATGTATTTCTGAAGTACCATCTTCAAATTGTAATTCAGCAATAATAGGCATAATCATCCCTCCTGGTTTATCAAATTCTACTTCATAGAAGAATTTAGGGTTTTTCATATTCTTTCTTTCTTCTGCAGTATATTTTTTATTTAAAAATTCATTTAGCGATTGAACTTCTTCAGCGTTAAAAGCTTTTTTATTTTCTGCTTTTAAATCTGCAGAATCTTCAGGTAACAAATAAATGGTAGGTCCTTGGTCTCCACTTACTCTTCTTCCCCTTCTGTTGAAGGATTCTTTATTTTCTTTAGTTACACTTTCAGTAACATAGTATTGTTTTACATTTTTAATTCCAATGTCAACAAAATCTGTTGAGTAGAACCATCCTTTCCAAAACCAATCTAAATCCACAGCAGAGGCGTCTTCCATGGTTCTAAAGAAATCTTCAGGTGTTGGGTGTTTAAATTTCCAACGGTTGGCATAGGTTTTAAATGCATGATCAAATAATTCATGACCCATAATTGTTTCGCGTAAAATGTTTAATCCGGTAGCCGGTTTTCCATAAGCATTGGCTCCAAAATTATAAACCACATCACCTTGACTCATAATTGGCTCTAAATATTGTTGATTACCTTTCATGTAAGGTACAATTAAACGAGCTGGTCCGCGGTCAACTGGGAAAGTAGATTCCCATTCAATTTCAGTTAAATACTCTAAGAAAGTATTTAAACCTTCATCCATCCATGTCCATTGTCTTTCATCTGAATTCACAATCATTGGGAAGAAATTGTGTCCAACTTCGTGAATAATAACCCCTAACATTCCATATTTAACACGATCGCTTACTTTTCCATTTTCATCTGGTCTTCCAAAATTCCAACATATCATAGGGTATTCCATTCCTTGATCTTCTGCGGAAACAGAAACTGCTTTTGGATATGGATAATCAAAAGTATATTTTGAATACGTTCTTAAGGTATGCGCTACAGCTTTAGTAGATAAATCACCCCATAGTGGATTTGCTTCTTTAGGGTAGATTGAAATAGCCATAGGTTTATTATTTCCCACTTGAACGGCCATAGCATCTAAAATAAACTTACGAGAAGTTGAGAAACCAAAATCGCGTACATTTTCAGCTTTAAATTTCCAAGTCTTTTTCTCGCTAGAAAACCCTTTTTCTTTTGCTGTAGCTTCTTCTTGAGTAACAATAACAATTGGTTTGTCAAATGTTTTTTCGGCTAATTCCCATCTTTTAACTTGTTCAGCCGTATAAACTTCAGCTCTATTTTGTAAAGTTCCTGTTCCTTCAATAATATGATCAGCAGGAACTGTAATGCTCACATCATAATTACCAAATGCTAAAGCAAATTCACTTCTTCCCCAAAATTGCATATTTTGCCATCCTTCAACATCATTGTATACGCACATTCTTGGATAAAACTGCGCCATAACGTATAATCTATTTCCGTCTAGGAATTGCTCATAACCTGAACGTCCATTATTTGCAGATCCTTGATAATTTACTATGTTATACCACCATTTGATTGAGAAACTTACTTTTTCACCTTTTTTTAATGGTTGAGGCAAGTCAATACGCATCATCGTTTGATTGATTGTATATTTCATTGCATTTCCCTTGACATCTTTAACGTATTCTATATTAAATCCTCCATCAAAGCCTTGTTCTAAATAAGTCTTAGCAAAATTAGAACCATTTGTAGCAGGAAAAATGGTTTTATTATCAATTAATTGCGTTTGATTGTCTCTTCTTTCAATGTTTTGGTCAAGTTGTAACCATAAATATTCAAGAGATTCAGGAGCATTATTGTAATAAGTAATCGTTTCATTACCATACAAGCGTGCTAATTTATCGTCTAACTCTAGGTTGATTTTGTAATCTGCCTTTTGTTGGTAATACGCTGGTCCTGGTGCTCCAGAAGCAGATCGGTACATATTAGGGGTAGCCATATCATTGTACATTTGACTAAACTTATTTTTGTCATAATGTCCAGACTCTCTTTTTGGCTCCTCTTTTTTTATTTCCTGAGCCCATGTGATTGAACTAAGAATTAAAAATGCTAATGAGATTGACTTTTTCATTGTTTAATTATTTGTGAAAAGGGTAAATTAATAGTTTGATTTTTGAATATTATTATCATTAGTAAACAAAAGTGTTTTTTTGTTACCATTAATATTCAAATGTACTAAATTTTGTTGTTCATTGAATTCTTCTGTTAAAACATTGTTAGTTATTTCTATTGTTTTTATTTTTTCAGAAAACTTAATTCTTAAATAACAAATTAATACGTTTTCTTCTTGTTCTTTGAGAAGAAATTCAATAGGATGATTTTTATTGTTAACTTTGATTTTTAGTTTTTCTTGCAAGTATTTTGATACATACAAATTAGCGTCAGCTACTTCATCTTTTGTTGTAATGTAAAAATGCTTATTATATTTTTTGTGTAATACTTTTTCGAAATCATCAATAAATAGTCTTGTGGTGATTTGAATACTCTTTTTTTCTTTAAAATAATCTATTTGAAAAACACCTATATAAAATTTATGTACATTAAAAGCACACGTAATTACAAGGAATAAGCTAAATATTAGGGGTTTTAATTGCTTCATTTTTGATTTTCTGTTTTACCTTCGGGTTCATTCGGTTTGATTTGTTTTAATTTTAAATACTCTGCCGCTAAAAAACTTAATCTAAAAGAAACCATCGTTTTATTTCTTGCTTTTATAGCATCGACTAATGTTTGATCTTCAACTACATAAAAAATATATCCATCAACATATTCATCTGGAATTTTTAGTATTTGAATGATGTAATCGCGTTCAAAATTATTAATAATTTTTTCTTGTAGAAATTCTTTTCTTTCTACTTCTAGTTCTTTTTTTAGTTGTTTGGTTCTTCCAGAAAGCCAATTAAATAGTGGGTCTATGCTAAAAGCTGTGTTCAGTCCCCATTGCCCGTCAAGGGCTGATGCCGTTTTTAGTCTTCTTTCGGCGGGGGTGTACTGTTTTTGACCTTTTTTGACTAAGCCTAAAGACTCAGCGTTAATTCCATCACCATTGGTTATCATAATTTCTTTGATATGCTTCGTGTGGATTTTTAATTTGATGAAAAGTAAATTTGGACCAAAGTCTTTTTTTGTAATCACAATTTTTCTAGCTTCAAGATGAATAGCACTAAACATAATCGTATCGTTTACTTTGGCCTTTATTTTAAAATAACCACCGTTTTCAGAAATAGTGCTATTTTTGTTTGCTAGATTAATTATTGTAACGCCATCATTGTCATTTGTTTCAACAATGATTTTGCCTTTCACTATAGAATCATTTTGGGCTAAAGTGAATTGTAAACAAAGAAAAGTGAGGATGTTGAAAATTAATTTCAATTCATTTTTTTTTGTAAAAATAGAAGAAGTCAAGTAATCTATCTAATAAAATTTTGTTAAGAATATAAATCATAAATAAAAAAATGAAGAAAATAATAATTGCAAGTACGTCTACACTTTATAATGGGGGGTATTTGGACTATTTAAAAGAGGAATTAAAAGATCATTTTGCTGGGGTTGAGCGTTTAATTTTTATTCCATATGCGCGTCCAGGTGGCATTTCTCATGATGAATATACAGCTAAAGTTAGTGTTTTTTTTAATGAATTAGGCGTAAAGGTTAGAGGCTTACATGAATTTGAAGATCCTATTGCCGCTATTGAACAAGCAGAAGCTATTTTTACAGGTGGAGGTAATACATTTGTATTGGTAAGTATGTTGTATAAGTATAACTTATGGGAAGTAATTGAAAAAGTGGTTTGTCGAGGTATTCCTTATTTAGGTACAAGCGCTGGAAGTAATATTTGTGGTTTAACAATGGGAACCACTAATGATATGCCAATTGTTTATCCCCCAAGTTTTAAGACTCTGGGGTTGGTTTCTTTTAATATTAATCCGCATTATTTAGATCCTATTGAGGGTTCAACTCATATGGGTGAAACTAGAGAAACTAGAATTAATGAATTTCATTATTACAATCCACAATCTGTTTTAGGTTTAAGAGAGGGAAGTTGGTTAGAAGTTAAAGGTGACAAAATAACAATGAAAGGGAATTTATCAGCTCGTTTGTTTCAGCAAGGAAAAGAACCAATTGAAATTGAAACGGGTTCAGATTTAAGTGATTTGCGATGAATAAAAAAAGCCTCAGAAATGAGGCTATTTTTTTGAGCGGAAGACGAGGGTCGAACTCGCGACATTCAGCTTGGAAGGCTGACGCTCTACCAACTGAGCTACTTCCGCATGGTAGATTTTGATTTCAATAAATTTGAGCGGAAGACGAGGGTCGAACTCGCGACATTCAGCTTGGAAGGCTGACGCTCTACCAACTGAGCTACTTCCGCATGGTAGATGTTTTTCTTTTGTGGGTGCAAATATAAAGTGAAAATTTGTATTGTTGCAAATATTTTGATAATTTTTTTTAATTATTTTTATATCTTTAATTTGCTTCAATACTAAATAATTAATAATTAGAAAATTATAAAATGATTCTGGAGGTAAAAAAAATTCCTTTTAATAAAACTTTTGTGGTAAGACATCCCGTTTTAAGAGCGAATAGACCAGTTGAAGAATGCTATTTTGATGGAGATGAACTTTTTTCAACGATTCATTTTGGCTTGTTTCATGAGACTAAAATTATAGGTGTGCTGTCCATTTATGAAAAAAAACATCCCAATTTTCAAGAAGGAAAGGTATTTCAGCTTCGTGGTATGGCTTTGTTGAAAGAGTATCAAAATAAAAATTTAGGAATGTTGTTATTGAAACAAGCAGAAAAGGAGATTGTCGAGAAAGATGGAACTACGATTTGGTTTAACGCTAGAGAAAAGGCTGTAAACTTTTACAAGAAAAATGGGTTCCAAATTATTGGAACCGTTTTTGATGTTCCTTCTATTGGACCACATTATTTAATGTATAAGTTTTTGAATTAAAATTATGAAAGTCTTGTGTGAAATTATGTAATACATAAAGTGTTTTTAAACTTAATTTTGTTTTCGTTTAGTAAACCATTAATACTATTATTGATTGAATTTATTATATTTAGTTTGTTGCTAATGTTGTATGTATTTTATGTTAAACTATATTTCAATTGAAATTTTGAAAGCTATTACAAGACTTAATAAACAATTATTTTTTACATTTAAATCTCAATTATGAAAGCATTCTTAAAGTTTGATATACCAACGTTAGCCAAAAATTTTTTATTTTGTTTAATAGGCTACATAATAAAGAACAATATGTTGGAACAGGAATAGGATTAGCCATTTGTAAAAAAATAATAGACAATCATAAAGGCTATATTTTTGCTGAGGGTATTCCTAATCAAGGTGCAATTTACTATATATTTACCTGTTTAAGACCTCAAATGAGGTCTTTTTTTAATGGAAATTTTATAAAATGTTCTCAAAATCATGTAAGAATTAAAAGAGTAAGTTTAAACAACTTTGTATTGTTCATTTTTATTAAAATGTAGTAGTTATGTGAAGTAATAAAGTTGTTTTGTTGATGTTTATTTTAGTATCAAATTCGTTTGTAAATGCTCAAAGTAAATATAACCTCTAAAGTTTCTGATGGTTTTAAAGGAGGTTAGAATTTGTCTAATTTATAGGTAGATGATATAGATGATGAAAATGTATTAATAGGTTTCAATGGCGGTTTGGTTTTGGATTTACCTTTATCTTTATCTAAACCTGTTAGTATTCAGTCAGAAGTAACTTATGGAAATTTACTCACATCCGGTTTAACTAAATTTTGGTTAGACTATATTGAAGTTCTAGTCTTGCTTAAGGTTAAATTATTGCCTAGATTTAATATTCATTATGGTCCCTACGTAGCTTTTCTATTGGACTCAAAAATAAAGAATGAATCCAATAATTCGAGTTTTAATTTTGAACAAAATATTGACAAAAGCGATTTGAATACATTACATACAGATTTAGCAATTGGAACAGGAATTGAGTTGGGAAATTTTGGAATTGGAATTAGATATAATTATGATCTAAAGAGAGTAGGTAAATAACGAAACTATAGCGGTATTAGCTATGCATTTACTGATGTGAAGAATGGTGTGTTGAATATTTTTGAAACATTGAAATTTTAAAAATCATTACTATGGAAGATTTATTATATGTAGTGGCTATAATATTGGTCATTCTATGGCTTATCGGTTTTTTTGTGTACAGTTCGACAATACTAGTTCATTTGTTATTAGTTTTAGCAGTTGTAGCTATATTATTGAGAGTAGCAAAAGAAAAAAAGCATTAACAGCAAGAACATGTTCAGTTAATCATTTGAAATTTAATTTTAATTAAAGAATAAACAACAATCAATCTAAAATTTCACATCAAATAAAATTGATATAGATATCAAACAAAATGCATTAATAATTTCTCTGTTATCAAAAGTATAGATTTAAGAAGTAGCTTCTTTGAGGTTGTTTTTTTGAATTTAAATTATAATTTTATAAATTTATGATGTAAATGTTTCGAGGATATGGAGTTAAAAAAGTAGAAGCCTTCCTGTTAACGAGAAAAAAATAGTAATACATTTGCACTACTTATGAAGCACGCTTTTTTAATTTTTTGTCTACTTGTGCTTGGTTTTATTTCTTGTAAAAAGGAAAATCAAGAACATAAGTTATTAGCTCAACATGATATTATAGATACCATTAAAAATGTAACTATCCATGTCATGCCTGAAGATTTGCTTGAAAATCAAACCGACAGTGTTCAATCATATTACAAGAAATTTAAGAATTATGAAATTTGGTATGATCGGGAAAATAGAGAAGATTTAATTGCTCAAATTGAAAATTGTAAATATGAAGGTTTAAACCCAGAGGATTATAATTTAAATAAAATCTATAATATTGAAATTAAAAGAGATTCTTTAGAAAAAGAAGAACTATTAGCCTATGATGTTTTGTTAACAGAAACATTTGAAAAACTAGCAACTCATTTTTACAAAGGAAAGGTGAACCCAAAAGAAGTTGCTCCAAATTGGGATTTATTTGAGAAAAAAACAGCAGTTGCTAATTGGCTTGAAGAAGCTATCCCTGCTAATAAAGTAGCAACCACGTTGAAAGGATTGCTTCCTAAGCATTGGCAATACCAGCAATTGAAACGAGCTTTAGTCGAAATAGATCAATTTCCAGCAAGTACTTTTGATTCCATTCGTTTTGTTAAAAAGATTACGCTAAATGATACATTCCCTGCACTGAAAAAAATTAAGGAACGCTTATTTTTTTGGAAAGATTATAAACGTAAAGATACGTTGTACACCGCTGTTTATGATACCATAACCTTCAAGGCAATGAAACGTTTTCAAACTAGACACGGATTGTTAGCTGATGGAGTTGTTGGAGCGAGTACAATTAAGGCGTTAAACTATAATAAAGAAACGAGAAAGCAACAAATTTTATCCAATTTAGAACGTTGGAGGTGGTATCCAAAAGATTTAGGGAAACAATATATTATTGTCAACTTGCCTGAATTTATGTTGCATTATGTAGTTGATCAGGATACAGTAGCAGAGCGAAAAGTTGTAGTAGGTAGACCAAAACGAATGACACCTGTTTTGTCTTCTAAATTATCTAATTTTGTTTTTAATCCTACTTGGACAGTTCCTCCTACTATAATAAAAGAAGATTTAGCCGTTGAAGCTGCTAAAAACAGGGGTTATTTTTCAAGAAGTAGAATCACAATATATAATTCAAAGAACCAAGAAGTTTCGCCCGTAAATTGGAATCCTAATAAGCCAAACAATTATAGATATGTGCAAACGCCTGGATATAATAATTCATTAGGATTGGTTAAATTTAATTTTCCTAATAGTCATTTGGTATATTTGCACGATACTAATCATAGAGAAATGTTTGCATACAACTATAGAGCATTAAGTTCAGGCTGTGTACGAGTTGAAAATCCAGTAGTGTTGGCAAAACAAATTTTATCTTCTCAAGAAGGAAATCGATGGAAATCCGGTGAAGAAGTGGATAAAATAATTGCTAAAAAAGATACTTATATGGTAAAAGTAAAACAATCCATTTATATTCATCAACTATACTGGACATGTTGGATGAATAAAAACGGATTGCAATTTAGAGAGGATATATATAATTTAGATTTGAGGGTCTATTCAAAATTAAGAAGTTAACGAACTTTTGTTCATGTAAATTCTTGAAGGGTGATGAATGTAAAGAACGGACTGATTTTTTATTAGGTCAATTAGTTTTTTAGTCATATTCATAGGTACAGCAGGGCATCCCTGACTTCTTCCTATATACCCCTGAGTTTTAATTAAACTTTTGTTTACATATTCAGCCCCATGAACCACAACAGCACGTTCTCTTGCTTTGTGATTAATGCCATATTCTTGTCCATCTAATTTTAAAGATAATCCATGCTTACCCTTATAAGTTTCACCTGTTAAATAAAATCCTAAACTACTTTTAAAAGAATTGCTTTCGTTTGAAAATGATTTTGCAAATTCGGTACCTGAATTCATCCCATGTGAAACTAAACTTTGTAGTAGAACACGCTGGGTAGTCATGTCAATTACCCACATTCTTTCTTGAGTTGATGATAAACTAAAATCTATAATAGTTAAAATTTCATTTTTTACTCGTCCTAACTTTTTTAATTGTTCATAACCTTCAAAAGCTTTAGTAAAACTCTCTAATGAAGGTAAAGAGTAAGTGCTTTTGTCAAGAGAATAAAAAAAGGCTTTAGAGACGATCTCAAAGTTAGTAGTTTTGTTTTCTGCAATTAGTTTATTTTGCTCAATAACTTTTACAGAATCATTAGTTATAGCTGGAGTTTTTACTGCTTTTGTTGTAGGCTTATAAGCTAATAAGCTTAAAAAAAGAAGTGGTAAAAATTTGTAACTCATTGATTTTTTAAGTTTTAAAAGTTTTTTTGGTTACGCCAAATATAGAAATTAATTTATTTAAAAAAAATATTTTTGTGTTTTTTAACGAAAAAAGAAGCATTTCAACGATATTTTATTTCTTTAATGAATAGCAGTATAAGTTTAGATTATATATAAATCTAAAAGCTAATATTTTTAAAAGTGAAACAAAATCAACCTTTATACTACCAATAGTATTATGAATCACAATCATCAATTTATTCATGAAAACGTTTTATTCCATTTTTTTCTTTATTTCTGGGCTAATTTTTACATTTGGGCAAGAAGCACAAATTATCTTAGAGAAAAAGAAATTGCAAGCTAGACGCTTGTCTTCTTCCATTAAACTTGATGGTAAACTTGACGAAGAAGTTTGGAAAACGGCTCCAATAGCAAATCATTTTTTTGGTTTTGAACCCGATAATGGAAAAATTGAACCCGATACACTCAAAACAGAAGTGAAAATCTTATATGATGATCATGCTTTATATATTGCAGCTACTTTATATGATTCACAACCAAATAAAATTTTAAAAGAGATTACGGAACGGGATAATTTTGGCACGGCTGATTTTTTTGGGGTTTTTATCAATGGATTTAATGATGGTCAACAAGAGTATAGTTTTTTTGTGAGTGCAGCAAATGGTCAGGCTGATTGTGTTAGAACATCTCAACAGGGAGAAGACTTTTCTTGGGATGCCATTTGGTTAAGTGAAGTGAAAATAACAGAGCAAGGGTGGCAAGTGGAAATGAAAATCCCTTATGCTGCTATTCGTTTCTCAAAGTCTGAAAAACAAGTGTGGGGAATCAATTTTTTTAGAGAAGTTAGACGTTTACGGTACAAGTATACTTGGAATAAAGTAGATAATCGAATAGGCGCTTTTACACAACAAGCAGGATTGTTAGAAGGAATTGAAAATATTGAAACCCCCACCAGATTGTTTCTGATTCCTTATGCTTCTTATTATCTAAATAGTTTGCCTAATGAAAAAGGACAAGGGACTTTGAAAGGAGGAATGGATTTAAAGTATGGATTAACTGATGCCTTTACCTTAGATGCCGTTTTAATTCCCGATTTTGGTCAAACGAAATTTGATAATAAAATACTAAATTTAGGTCCTTTTGAACAAGTCTTTAATGAAAATCGACCGTTTTTTACAGAAGGAACAGATTTGTTTAACAAGGCTGGTTTGTTTTATTCTAGACGAATTGGTGGAGTACCATCTACTTATCCTGATCTTGATCCAAATGAAGAGGTACAAGAGTATCCCTCAAGTGTGAAGCTTTTAAATGCCTTGAAAGTTTCCGGACGTACAAAAGGAGGATTAGGTGTTGGTATATTGAATGCTGTCACTGAAAAAACAAATGTTACTGTAACCAATTCGTTAACCAATCAATCACGATCAGTAACTATAGAACCAATGGCTAATTACAATGTAACGGTTCTCGATCAACGTTTCAATCAAAACTCATCTGTTGCTTTTGTCAACACAAATGTAACCCGTAATGGTGAGTTTAGAGATGCTAATGTTTCTGCTTTGGCTTTTGATTTGAATACTAAAAAAAACACATTCAATGCAAATGGAGCACTTAAATATAGTTACGTAAATGAATGGGGCAATCAAGATGCCAAAAAAGGATTTGTTAGTGAATTGTACTTAGCAGAAACATCAGGAAATATTAGGTATAGTTTTGGTGGAAATTATATATCAAAAGCCTTTGATAATAATGATCTTGGCGTAAATTTTCAAACTAATTATTATTCTTTCAGTGGAAATGTTAGTTACCGAACTTTAAAACCTACTCAAAAATTGAATTCGTTTAGGATGAATTTAAATACTTATGGACAATTTAACAACGATTCAAATAATTTGCAAGAGCAAAGTTTAAATTTCAACATGAGTTTAACAAATAAGAAAAATCATGCAGCAGGTTATTCTATTACAGCACGAATTTTTGATGTTTATGACTATTATGATCCTCGTGTAGAAGGAAGGTATACCATTTATCCTAAATATTACAACACATCAGGTTGGATTTCAACAAATTATAATAATAAATTCGCATTTGATATTAATCCTTGGTATGGATTTGCAGAACAAAAGGGATGGTGGTTTTCAGGGGTTAATATCAGTCCAAGGTATCGGTTTAATGATCGTATCATGTTAATTTATAATTTTAATTATGGTGTAGATAAAAATGAATTAGGGTGGATTGATAGAACGGCTACGGATATTATTTATGCCCGAAGAGATAAGCAAACAATAGAAAATGGGTTGGAAGGTAAATATTCTATTAATTCAAGAATGAATTTTAAAATCAATTTCCGTCATTATTGGTCTTTTGCCGAAAATAAATCTACTTATCGTTTATTAGAAAACGGTAAGGTTGAAGATTTTGCGTATACAACGAATAAGAATTCAAATTTAAATCTATGGAATTTCGATTTGTCTTATAGTTGGTGGTTTGCACCCGGAAGTCAAATGTCTGTTTTGTATAGAAATAATGCAGCCGATTTTAATAGGACTATTGATAAAAATTTTTCAAATAACGTAAAAGCAATTGTCAATCATGAAGTATTGAATCATGCTTTTTCTATAAGTGTGCGCTATTTTATAGATTACAATCAAGCTAAACATTTGGTAATTAAATCTTAATTAAAATCTATGTTTTTTAATTTTGGGTCAAAATATTACTTATTTCGGATATTGTTTTTAGGCGATTTTTAATTTCGTTGATATTATTTTATTCATTCAAACAAAAAAATAGTACTTTCGTTATTAAATACAACGACAATGAATAAGAAAGTAATTTTAATGATTTTAGACGGTTGGGGGCATTCTCCAGATCCAAAAGTTTCGGCAATTGATCATGCAAATACACCGTTTATAGACTCACTTTATAGTAATTATCCTAATGCAGAACTAAGAACAGATGGATTGAATGTAGGCTTACCTGAAGGGCAAATGGGAAATTCAGAAGTTGGACATATGAATTTAGGAGCAGGTAGAATTGTGTATCAAGATTTAGCTAAGATTAATTTAGCTGTACAAAATAAAACTATGAGTCACGAAAAACCATTGCGTGATGCTTTTGAATATGCAAAAAGCAAACAAAAACCGATTCATTTTTTAGGTTTGGTTTCTGATGGTGGAGTACATTCGCATACTTCACACTTACGTGGGTTGATTGATGCTGCTCAAGAAAGCGGGGTTGAACAAATGTTTGTGCATGCTTTTACCGATGGTAGAGATGTTGATCCAAAATCGGGAAAAAAATACATTGAAGATTTAGAGACTTATTTGCTTCATAAACCAGCTCAACTTGCTTCTGTTATTGGTCGTTATTATGCAATGGATCGCGATAAACGTTGGGAGCGTGTTAAGTTAGCTTATGATTTGGTAGTCAATGGAGAAGGAAAGCATACAACAAATTTGGTAGCAAGTATTCAGGATAGTTATGATGATAATACGACTGATGAGTTTATTAAACCTACAGTTAAAGTGGATTCGGCTGATCAGCCAATTGCTACTATTCAAGATGGAGATGTGGTGATCTTTTTCAATTTTAGAACTGATAGAGGACGAGAATTGACTGAAGCTTTGTCACAACAAGATTTTCATGAACAAAATATGCATAAACTAAATTTGTATTATGTAACTATGACCAATTATGATGACACTTATACTAATGTTCATGTAATTTATGATAAAGATAATATCACTAATACGTTAGGCGAAGTTCTTGCTAAGGCTGGAAAAAAGCAAATACGAATTGCAGAGACAGAGAAATACCCTCATGTTACTTTCTTTTTTTCTGGAGGTAGAGAAGAACCTTTTGAAGGGGAAACAAGAATTTTAAAAAATTCTCCTAAAGTAGCTACCTACGATTTAAAACCAGAAATGAGTGCGTTTGAGTTGAAAGATGCTTTGGTACCCGAATTGCAAAAGGGTGATGTTGATTTCGTGTGTCTTAACTTTGCTAATGGAGATATGGTAGGACATACTGGTGTTATGGAAGCGGCAATAAAAGCATGTGAAGCAGTAGATGTATGCGTAAAAGCAATAGTGGAAACAGCATTAGACCAAAATTATGTTACTTTAGTTATTGCAGATCACGGTAATTGCGAAACAATGATTAATCCAGATGGTACGCCTAATACAGCACATACAACTAATCCAGTGCCTGTTATTTTAGTAAGTAATGATTCTAGTTTGAAAATAAATAATGGAGTGTTAGGTGATATTGCTCCAACAATTTTAGAATTAATGGGAGTGGAACAACCTGAAGTTATGACACAACATTCTTTACTTTAAATAAAATAATAGAGCCTATCTTTTAATAGGCTCTATTTTAAAATTGACTTCCACTATTTATTTCATCATTAACAGCGTCTATATACTTTAATATATCATCCCTTCCAGTTCCATCTTCTGATGAAGTAACAAAATATTGTGGCATTTCTTCCCAATCATTGGCTAGTAAATGTTTTTTATAAGCAGCTACATTTTTTTGAACTTGTGTTTTGCCTAGTTTATCGGCTTTTGTAAAAATCATGCAAAAAGGTATGCCACTTTCACCTAAATAATTAATAAATTCGATATCAATTTTTTGAGGTTCTAATCGGCTGTCAATCAATATAAAAGCGCAAACTAATTGTTCCCTAGTTTCAAAATAATCAGTAATGAATTTTTGAAATGTAGCTTTTGTTGATTTGGAAACACGAGCATAACCATATCCAGGTAAATCGACGAGGAACCAATTCTTATTAATTAAAAAATGATTGATTAATTGCGTTTTCCCTGGTCTTGCTGAGGTTTTAGCCAAGCTTTTGTGGTTAGTTAACATGTTGATTAAAGAGGATTTACCAACATTGGAACGTCCAATAAAAGCGTACTCGGGTAAAAGGTCTTTTGGGCATTTACTTGCATCAGAATTACTGATGATGAATTCTGCTGTATTAATTTTCATAGTCTTATTGTAAATAAAAAAGCCACTCTAAAGAATGACTTTCATTAATTATAAATTCTTTTCTCTTAACCAGTGATGTAATAATCTGTTAAATTCATCAGGGTGCTCCATCATAGCTGCATGTCCACAATGATCAATCCAATATAAACTCGAATTAGGTAATAATCTGTTAAACTCAACCGCTACTTCTGGTGGAGTAACTTTGTCTTGTTTGCCCCATATGATGCAAGTCTGTGTATGCATTTTAGGTAAATCTTTAGCCATGTTGTGACGAATGGCACTTTTTGCAATTGTTAGTGTTTTTAATAATTTTATACGATCATTAACTGTGGCAAAAACTTCATCTACAATTTCTTTTGTTGCTACTTTTGGGTCATAAAATACATCTTCACTTTTCTTCTTAATGTACTCATAGTCTCCTCTTTTAGGGTAACTTTCTCCCATACCACTTTCATATAATCCAGAACTTCCTGTAATTACTAATCCTTTTACTAATTCTGGGTATTGTTTAGCAAAGTATAGTGAAATATGCCCCCCAAGGGAATTTCCTAGAAGAATAACGCGTTCAAAACCTTTGAAAATTACAAAATCTTTTACATATTTAGCAAAGGCTTTTACGTTTGTTTTTAAAATGCTTTGGGTGTATAAAGGCAATTCAGGAATCACTACTTTATATCCGTTTTTAGGAAAATAATTTGAAACACCATCGAAATTGCTTAATCCTCCCATTAGTCCATGCAAAACAATAATTGGTATTCCTTCTCCGGCTTCGAAATAAGTATATTTTTTTTCTTTCTTTAACATAAATTGATTTGTCTATCAAAAATTCAATTGTACGCAAATATAAGACATATTAGTACAATTTTGACATGTTAGTGGATAAAGTTTTTAATTGGTCAAATGGCTTATAAAAGGTTAGTTTTCAACAGATTTTATTAAACAGCTATTTGGTTTTTACTTTTTTTATAGAACTAATCAATTTTTAAAAATAGCTTAAACTCTTGTTTTTTATGCTTTTCAAAGGTATATGGATTAAAGTTAATTCAGAAATAGAAAAACTTATTAACAAAGTGGTAATTAGTGGTAAAAAGTGGTAAATAATTTCTAAATTTGTAACATATAAAATAAATTAAGGTTTGAACTCTTTTTTAGGAACATACGAATGTAAAGCTGATGCCAAGGGAAGGCTAATGTTGCCTGCACCACTCAAGAAGCAATTAGGTGATCTTGAGGTTGGTTTTGTGTTGAAACGTTCTGTTTTTCAGCCTTGTTTAGAGTTGTATACTATGCAGGAATGGAACAAAGTGATGCAAAAAATTAATAAGTTGAATCGTTTTGTGAAAAAGAATAATGACTTTATTCGAGCTTTTACAGCAGGTGTTAAGGTGGTTGAAATTGATGCTACTGGAAGGTTGTTAATTCCTAAAGATTTAATTGTGTTTTCTAAAATTGAAAAAGACATTGTGTTGTCTTCCGCAGTTAATATCATAGAAATTTGGGATAAGGATTTATATGAAACCGCATTAGATAGTGCAATGATTGATTTTGCTGATTTAGCAGAAGAAGTAATGGGTAATCAAAACGATGACGAAGATGGAAATGGAATATCATAATCCAGTATTGTTACATGAAACAGTGGATGGTTTAAATATCAAACCTAACGGAGTGTATGTGGATGTTACTTTTGGAGGGGGAGGTCATTCTAAAGAAATTTTAAGACGATTGGGTCCTCATGGAAAGTTATTTGCTTTTGATCAAGATGAAGATGCTTTGCGAAATGCTATTCAAGATGATCGTTTTACATTGATAAATGAAAATTTCAGATATATAAAGCGTTTTTTACGTTTTCATGGCATAAAAAAAGTGGATGGAATTTTAGGTGATTTTGGTGTATCTTCTCATCAATTCGATGAGGCAGAACGTGGATTTTCTACTCGTTTCGATGCAGCATTAGATATGCGTATGAATCAAAAAGATGCATTGTCTGCTTATGAAGTGGTGAATGATTATGAGGAAAAAGACTTAAAACTTGTATTTGTAGAATTTGGTGAACTCAAAAATGGTGGGGCTATGGCAAATGTTATAGTAAACTATAGAAAAGATAAAGCCATCAAAAATACAGAACAATTAAAGCAAGTATTATCGAAGTTCTTACCCGCTCATAAGAGTAATAAGATTTTAGCTCAAATTTATCAAGCTATTCGAATAGAAGTGAATCAAGAAATTGAAGTATTGAAAGAATTCTTGGAGCAAACAGAAGAATTGTTGGAATCTGGCGGAAGGTTAAGTTTGATATCTTATCATTCGCTTGAAGATAGATTGGTGAAACGATTCATGCGAAATGGCATGTTTGAAGGTGAACCTGAGCGAGATTTCTTCGGGAATTTTAAAGTGCCTTTTAAAACTATTGGTAAGCTTATAGTTCCTTCGGAAGAAGAAGTAGTGAGAAATAATCGAGCAAGAAGTGCTAAACTGAGAATTGCAGAGAAAATATAATGAGTGGAGAGAATAGCATATATAGTTTATTAAAAGCAAAATTTTTAATTGAAGATGATGCTTTAAAGACATGGAAATTTATCTTGTTTTTGTTTACTCTAGCTATGTTGATGATTGCGTTTAATCATAATTATGATGAAAAAAATTATCGTATTACAAAGTTGAATAATGAAGTAAAGGAGTTGCGTTCCAAATTTGTAGACACTCGGTCAGCTTTGATGAAATTAAAAATGGAATCCACCATATCAAAAAAAATGGAATCACGACATATTTATCCGTCCTCTGTTCCTCCAAAAAAAATAGTAATCCTTAAACCAAAAGAGAAAAGTTTTATAGAACAATTAAAAATATGGGAGTAAAAAAAGAAAATACAAACTCTTATAGATTATTTACAGTAGCAGCAGCTGTGATAATCATTTCTATTGCTGTATCTGTAAAACTATTTAATATTCAGTGGGTAGAGGGAAAATATTATAGGGAATTAGCAAAGCAAAGAACGGTTAAAAATTTTGAAATTGCAGCTAATCGAGGTAATATTTACTCGGCAGACGGAAGTTTGTTAGCTACTTCAGTACCTGAATATACTATTCGATTTGATGCGGTATCTCCTTCAGAGGAACATTTTGAGAAAAACATTGAAGCACTTTCTGATTCTTTAGCACATTTGCTTAATAAGCCTGCGGGTTTCTTTCAGACTGAATTAAGAAAAGCACGTGCTACAAAAAACAGATATTTTTTAGTGGCTAAAAAGTTAAGCTTTACCGACTATATGAAGGTTAAAAGTTTTCCTTTATTTAAACTAGGTCCGTTCAAAGGTGGGATAATCACAGAGCAAGAAACTGTTCGAAAACTTCCTGTAGGCTCAATCGCTGCACGAACTATTGGTTACAATACTGTAATTGCAAAAAAAGGTTTAGAGTATACATTTTCTGAATATATCAGCGGTAAAAGCGGCCATCGAATGATGCAAAAAATTGCAAAAAATCAATGGAAACCTATCCATGATAACAACGAATTGGAACCACAAGACGGTTATGATATTTACTCAACTATAGATGTTTATATTCAGGATATAGCACATCACGCCTTACTGAAACAATTGCAGTATTACAATGCAGATCATGGTTGTGTTGTAGTCATGGAAACTAAAACAGGCGAAGTAAAAGCTATTGCTAATTTGGGTAAAGTTAGAGATAGTGTTTATGCAGAGATATACAATTATGCGGTTGCTGAATCTCACGAACCAGGCTCTACTTTTAAATTGGTTGATTTAATTGCATTACTTGATGATAAAAAAGTTGACACAAGTAAAGTTTACGATTCTAATGGAGGTGTTATTACAATTCATAACAGAAAAGTTAAAGATTCGCATACTGGCGGATATGGAAAAATTTCGTTAGCTCGTGGTTTTGAAGTTTCTTCCAATACAGTTTTAGTTCAGGCTGTCTATCAAAACTATAAAAATAATCCAAAAGAATTTGTTGATCGAATAAATAAATATGGCTTGAGTAAACCCCTAGGAATTCAATTGAAAGGAGAAGGAAAGCCTGTAATTCCTCAACCAGGAGCTTCTAATTGGTATGGTACTACTTTGCCTTGGATGGCATTTGGATATGGTGTTTCAATTACTCCTTTACAAACACTAACCTTGTATAATGCTGTTGCAAATAATGGTAAAATGATTAAGCCCATTTTTGTTAAAGAAATAAAAGAATGGAATAAAAGTATTAAGAAGTTTGAAACAGAAACAATCAGTGCTAAAATTTGTTCTGATGAAACATTAGCTAAAGTTAGAAAAGTACTTGAAAATGTTGTAAAACATGGTACGGGTAAAAGTTTGTATTCTAAAGACTTTTCAATGGCTGGTAAAACAGGAACAGCTCAAGTAGACTATCATAAAGGAGATGGTAAAATGTATTACGCTTCTTCATTCGTTGGTTACTTTCCTGCAGACCAACCTAAGTATTCTTGTATTGTTGTGGTTCATAAGCCTAATGTGGCAGCTGGATATTATGGAGCAGATGTGGCTGGACCTGTGTTTAAACGTATTGCCCAAAAAATTTTTACGGATGTGCCGTCAACAAATAAATTTAAATCGGTACGAGTAAAAAACAAAAAATTAGAAGCAAGTTATGCTGAATACAATAAACAATCTCAGGGTAGTTCTAATTCGATTCCAAATGTAAAGGGAATGGCTGGTATGGATGCCATATCGTTATTGGAAAATTTAGGGTTGAAAGTAATAATAAAGGGAATCGGTAAGGTAAAATCTCAGTCGATAAATCCCGGTGCAGGTTTCAAAAAAAACCAAGTGATTACGTTGGAATTGTCATAATAGGTAACAAAATGAAAAAGTTAAAAGAGATATTATATAAAGTACATATTGAAGCTGTTCATGGGAGCACTGATGTTCAGGTTAACAAAGTTGAATTTGATTCTAGAAAAATAACCAAAGGCGATGTTTTTGTAGCTATCAAAGGAACGCTTTCAGATGGGCACATATTCATTGATAAAGCAATTAGTTTAGGTGCAAAGGTAGTTGTGTGCGAGTTTTTTCCAGATGTATTTATTGATGGTATAACCTATGTTCTGGTGAAAAGTTCAAATCAAGCTTTGGCATTTTTAGCTGCAAATTATTATGATAATCCTTCTCAAAAAATTAAATTAATTGGAGTAACGGGTACAAATGGTAAAACAACTATTGCTTCTTTATTATATCAAATGTTTAAAAAGGCGGGATATAAAGTTGGTTTGTTGTCTACAGTAAGGATAATGGTAGATGAAGTAGAATATAAGGCAACACATACAACACCAGATTCGTTGACAATTAATTACTACTTAAGTGAAATGGTGGCTGCAGGATGTGCTTATTGTTTTATGGAGGTGAGTTCTCATGGGATACATCAGAAAAGAACCGAATCTTTATATTTTGAAGGAGGTGTTTTTACAAATCTTTCCCATGATCATTTGGATTATCATGAAACTTTTGCTGAATATAGAGATGTAAAAAAAGCTTTTTTTGATGGATTACCTAAAACCGCTTTTGCTATTACTAATGCTGATGATAAAAATGGAGCTATAATGCTTCAAAATACAATGGCAAGAAAGAGAACTTATGGATTGAAATCTTATGCCGATTTTAAAGCACAAATTTTGGAAAATCAATTGACAGGTTTGTTACTTAAGGTAAACAATGAGGAGGTGTGGGTGAAATTAATTGGTTCTTTTAATGCCTATAATGTATTGGCCATCTATGGTGTAGCGGTTGAATTGGGTATTGAAAGTCATGAAGCTCTTCGACTTCTTTCTGAATTAGAAAGCGTTTCGGGGAGATTTCAATATTTTATTTCAAAAGGAAATATTACTACAATTATCGATTACGCTCACACACCAGATGCTTTAGAAAATGTACTAAATACTATCACCGATTTTAGAACTAAAAATGAGCAATTAATTACAGTTGTTGGTTGTGGTGGTGATCGTGATAAAACAAAAAGACCAATCATGGCACAAATTGCTGCTTCATTGAGCGATAAGGCGATTTTTACTTCTGATAACCCAAGAACAGAGGATCCTCAAGTAATTATAGAGCAAATGGAGGCAGGTGTAGAAGGGCAACATTTTAAAAAAACACTTTCTATATTAGATCGTAAACAAGCTATAAAGACGGCTTGTCAAATGGCAAATGAAGGTGATATCATTTTAATTGCAGGCAAAGGACATGAAACTTATCAGGAAATAAATGGTATACGCCATGAATTTGACGACTTAAAAATTGCTAAAGAATTATTGGCGCAACTAGAAAAGTAAACGAACCAAAATTAAACCATAAAACAAGTAAGTATGTTGTACTATATTTTTAAATACTTAGATCAAACCTTCGACATACCCGGAGCTGGTGTATTTCAATATATCACGTTCCGATCGGGTTTGGCAATCATTTTATCGTTATTGATTTCAACAATTTATGGTAAAAAAATCATTAATTTTTTGAGAAAACAACAAGTGGGTGAAACGGTTCGTGAACTTGGCTTAGATGGGCAAACGCAAAAAGCAGGAACTCCAACGATGGGAGGAATTATCATCATTTTATCTACTCTAATTCCAGTATTGCTTTTGGCAAAATTAGATAATATCTATATCATTTTATTATTAATTACAACTATTTGGATGGGATTAATCGGATTTTTAGATGATTACATCAAAGTATTTAAAAAAGATAAAGAAGGCTTAAAGGGAATATTTAAAGTAATTGGACAAGTAGGTTTAGGATTAATTGTTGGAACAGTTTTGTATTTTCATCCAGGAGTTACAATTAAAGAAGATGTAAAGCTTGAAAAACAGGGAATTCATAGTGTAATTAAATCCACTTCTCCTGAAATCAAGTCAACGGAAACTACTATTCCATTTTTAAAAGATAATACGTTTGATTATGCTGAAATTTTATCCTTTTTAGGAGATGGTTATGAGAATTATGCTTGGTTGATTTTTATTCCAATGGTAATTTTTATCATAACAGCAGTATCAAATGGAGCTAATTTAACTGACGGAATTGATGGGCTTGCAGCAGGAACTTCAGCTATTTCAGTACTCACCCTTGGAATCTTTGCTTTTGTATCTGGAAATATAATATTTTCTAATTACCTGAACATTATGTATATTCCAAATTCTGGTGAAATGACTGTTTATATATCTGCATTTGTAGGGGCTTTAATAGGTTTCTTATGGTACAATACATATCCTGCAACTGTATTTATGGGTGATACAGGTAGTTTAACTATTGGAGGTATTATTGCAGTAATTGCGATTGCAGTTCGTAAAGAATTAATGATTCCTGTTTTATGTGGAATTTTCTTAGCTGAGAATTTGTCAGTGGTTTTACAAGTAAGTTATTTTAAATATACTAAAAAGAAATTTGGAGAAGGAAGACGTATTTTTCTAATGTCTCCTTTACATCATCATTACCAAAAGAAAGGATACCATGAAAGTAAAATTGTAACACGTTTCTGGATTATTGCTATTCTTCTGGCTATCTTTTCATTAGTGTCATTAAAACTAAGATAACATGAGATTAGTAGTTTTAGGTGGAGGAGAAAGCGGTGTAGGTACAGCTATCCTAGGTAAGAAAAAAGGGTATGAAGTTTTTGTTTCTGACTTTGGTAAAATAAAAGAAAATTATAAAGAAGTTCTTTCTATTAACCAAATCCCTTGGGAAGAAAAACAACATACGGAAGATTTGATTTTGAATGCCGATGTAGTTATGAAAAGCCCAGGTATTCCAGATAAGTCTCCAATTGTAAAACAATTAAGAGAAAAAGGAATTCTGGTAATTTCAGAAATAGAATTTGCAGCTCCTTTTACAGAGGCAATAACTATAGGTATTACGGGAAGTAATGGGAAAACAACAACTACGCTTTTAACATATCATTTGTTGAAACAAGGAGGTTTAAATGTGGGGTTGGCAGGTAATATTGGTAAAAGTTTTGCTTGGCAAGTTGCCGAAAACAAACATGAAGCATATGTGCTTGAACTTAGTAGTTTTCAATTAGATGGTATACTAAATTATAAACCACATATTGCTGTGATTACTAATATTAGTCCTGATCATCTAGATCGATATAATTATGATTATAGCTTGTATATCGATTCTAAATTCAGAATCACAATGAATCAAACAGAGCAAGATTATTTGATAGTAGATGCAGATGATGAAGCTATTGCAAATTGGTTAAAAAATAATAGCACAAAGGCAACTATTATCCCATTTTCAATTAAAAATAAATTAGAACAAGGCGGTAGTATAGACGCAGAAAACAATATAAATATCAACCTAAACCAAGATAATTTTACTATGGCAATTAATAAATTGGCACTTGAAGGAAAACATAACGTTAAAAATGCAATGGCAGCAACTACGGTAGCACAGTTAATGAAAATTAGAAAAGATACTATTCGAGAAAGTTTGACTAATTTTCAAGGTGCTGAGCATAGATTAGAAAAAGTGCTTAAAATTCAAAATGTACAATACATTAATGATTCAAAAGCCACTAACGTCAATGCAACTTTTTTTGCTTTAGATAGTATGACTACTCCAACCGTATGGATTGTTGGAGGTGTTGACAAAGGAAATGATTATGATGAATTAATGCCTTTGGTTCGTGAAAAAGTTAAAGGTATAATTTGCCTTGGTGTGGATAATAAAAAATTGGTTGATAAATTTGAAAACGTGGTTGAAGTTTTGGTAGAAACAACCTCAATGGATGAAGCGGTTAAAATTGCAAACAAAATAGCCGAAAAAGGTGATACTGTTTTGTTGTCACCAGCATGTGCTAGTTTTGATTTGTTTGAAAATTATGAAGATAGAGGACGTCAGTTCAAACAAGCAGTGCAAAAATTATAATAAATGGAACGATTAAAATTTCTTAGAGGAGACAAAACGATATGGGCCATGATTTGTTTGTTGGCTATAGCTTCGTTTTTACCTGTGTATAGCGCTAGTACAAATTTGGTCTATACAATTGGTAAAGGATCGACTCTTGGATATTTGTTTAAACATTTTGTTCATCTTGGAATAGGACTTTTTATAGCATGGTTTGTACATAAAATGCATTATGAAAAGTTTAAAAAGTTTGGAGTTCTTGGAATGCCACTTGTAGTTGCCTTGTTGGTTTATACTTTAACTCAGGGCAAAACCATTGGTGGCGCAAATGCAAGTCGTTGGATTGAAATTCCTTTTATTGGAATGTCCTTTCAAACGTCTACTTTCGCTTTTATTGTATTAATGGTATATGTGGCAAGAACGTTGGCAAAATTGAAGGATACGGATTATACATTTCAAGAGTCATTAATCAAATTATGGCTTCCAGTAGGAGCGGTTTTAATTTTTATTTTACCAACTAATTTTTCTACTACAGCATTAATTTTTGCTATGGTTTGTATGTTGGTGTTTGTTGGGCATTATCCTTTAAAATATTTAGGATATATTTTTGCCATGGCTATTGCTGGATTATTGTTGTTTTTTTTATTAGCAAAAGCATTTCCAGGAAATAAATTGTTTAGTCGTGTGAATACTTGGGTGAGTCGTGTTGAAAATTTTACAACAGACAAGCCAGGAGAAGATGATTATCAAATTGAAAAGTCTAAAATTGCAATTGCTTCTGGTAAAATTTATGGATTAGGTCCAGGAAAAAGTGTACAGAAGAACTTTTTACCTCAGTCTTCTTCCGATTTTATCTATGCCATTATTGTTGAAGAATATGGTCTATTAGGTGGTTTTGGTTTAATTTTTATCTATTTAATTTTGTTCTTTAGGTTCTTAATTCGATCAAATAAAGCTCCAACACTTTTTGGAAGATTGCTAATTGTTGGATTGGGATTTCCTATTATTTTTCAAGCTTTCATAAACATGGGTGTAGCTGTTGAATTATTACCAGTTACAGGACAACCACTTCCATTGATTAGTAGTGGAGGTACATCGATTTGGATGACTTGTTTGTCTTTAGGAATAATTTTAAGTGTAACTAAAAAGGATGATGAAATAGCTGCTGATTTAAAAGAACAACAAAAAAGAGAAGATGCTTTACAACGATTAATTGAAAAAGAAGTCGCGGTGATGAACGAGGAAGAATTCAATGAAGAAGCAAACGTAAATCAACAGAAAATAAACGATATGAAGTATTCAATAAGGGAATCTTTAAAAGAAGAGATGAATACGGAAAGTGATAGTTTGGTAAATGGACAGAACCCTATGAATGCTGTACTAAATAAAAAATAATGAAAAAGCCGAGATTTATCATAAGTGGAGGAGGTACTGGAGGACATATATATCCTGCAGTTGCTATTGCAAATGAATTGAAAGCACAATATCCTGATGCTGAATTTTTATTTGTGGGTGCACAAGATAAAATGGAAATGCAAAAAGTACCACAAGCTGGGTATCCTATTGAAGGTCTTTGGATTGCAGGTTTGCAAAGAAAATTGACTTTGCAGAATGTGTTATTTCCAGTAAAATTGGCATCTAGTTTACTTAAGTCTTTTCGGATAGTGAAAAAATTTAAGCCTGATGTAGTAATTGGAACGGGTGGTTTTGCTAGTGGAGCAGTATTGAAAGTAGCTTCAATGTTAGGAATTCCAACAGTTATTCAAGAACAAAATTCGTATCCAGGAATTACGAATAAGTTATTGGCCAAAAAAGCTAATAAAATATGTGTGGCCTATGAAAATTTAGAACGTTTTTTTCCAAAAGAAAAAATGATGTTGACCGGAAATCCAGTTCGAGAAGACTTGATTGAGGTAGGTTCAAAAAAAGAAGAAGCTGTTTCATATTTTAAATTAGATGCATCAAAAAAAACCTTGTTAGTTTTAGGAGGAAGTTTGGGTGCAAGAAGAATAAATCAATTAATTGAGAAAGAATTGGATTTCTTACTTTCTAAAAATATTCAAATATTATGGCAATGCGGAAAATTGTATTTGAAAGATTATGAGAAATACAATTCAAAAGGAAACGTACAAGTTACAGCATTTATAGATCGAATGGATTTGGTTTATGCAGCGGCTGATGTGGTAATTTCGCGTTCAGGAGCTTCATCGGTGTCAGAATTGTGTATTATAGGAAAACCAACCATTTTTATTCCTTCGCCAAATGTAGCGGAGGATCATCAAACAAAAAATGCGAAAGCAATTGTAGATAAAAATGGAGCGCTTTTGATTAAAGAAAGTGATTTAGATTTTCAATTTGAAACTGTTTTTTCTGACTTAATTTCGAATGAAAATAAACAAATTGAACTAAGTCAAAATATAAAAAAATTGGCATTACCCAATGCGACGAAAACAATTGTTGAAGAAATTAAAAAGTTGATTAAATAATAGTTTAAAAAGCAAGTTCAATTTTAAGAACAAGCTTATTAAAAAAGTAAATAACAAAAGTTTGAAATTGATTTTTGAACTTGTAATTGAATTTGAAAAATGAATTTAGCTCAAATATATAACGTTTATTTTATCGGTATTGGAGGAATTGGAATGAGTGCCTTAGCGCGCTATTTTCAATTCATCGGGAAAAATGTAGCAGGATATGATAAAACAGCAACTCAACTAACAGATGAGTTAATTCAAAATGGTTTGGAAATCCACTTTCAGGATGATGTTAATTTGATAGACGAGCAATATAAAAATCCAACAAATACTTTGGTTGTGGTAACACCGGCTGTTCCTAAAGATCACACCGAATGGAATTATTTTTTATCGAATGGATTTACAGTAAAAAAGCGAGCTGAAGTACTAGGAATAATTACAAAAGATACATTTTGTTTTGCAGTAGCTGGAACCCATGGTAAAACAACTACGTCGAGTATTTTAGGTCATATTTTGTTTCAAAGTGGAGTAGATGTTACAGCTTTTTTAGGCGGAATTGTTGAAAATTATAATTCCAACTTAATTGGTTCGGGAAAAACAGTAACTGTTGTAGAAGCTGATGAATTTGATCGTTCATTTTTACATTTACATCCAAACTTATCATGTATTACTTCAATGGATGCAGATCATCTTGATATTTATGGTGATGCTCGTGCTATTGAGGCAACATTTAAAGAATTTGCAGAGAAAGTCCCTTCAAATGATTTGTTTATAGTGAAAGGATTGCCGCTAGAAGGAAATACAGTAGCGGTAAATGTTGGGGCTGATTACATTGCTCATAATATACGCATTGAAAACGGGTTTTATGTGTTTGATGTACAAACACCTACAGAGACTGTTGAAAATATAAAATTTGGACTACCAGGGCATCATAATTTAACCAATGCGTTGTTAGCTCTTGCAATGGCAAAATCATACGGTGTAGCGAATAATAAAATCATTGCTGCATTAGCTAGTTTTAAGGGTGTAAGAAGACGTTTTTCTTTTCAAATAAGAGAGGAGAAGTTGGTTTATATTGATGATTATGCACATCATCCAACAGAGATTAATGCTGTGCATCAAGCTGTAAGAGAATTATATCCAAATAAAAAAATAGTCGCTGCGTTTCAACCTCATTTGTTTAGTAGAACAAAAGATTTTATTGATGGGTTTGCTAACAGTTTATCTCAGTTTGATGAGATTGTTTTATTGGATATTTATCCCGCTAGAGAATTACCAATGGAGGGAGTAACCTCTAGTTGGTTGTTAAGTAAAATTAACAATCCAAATAAATATTTGTTGACTAAAGATGAAATGATGGATTTTTTTAGAAAATCAAATGCTGAAGTATATGTAACAATTGGAGCTGGTGATATTGGAGAGTTAGTAAAAGACATTAAAAAGCTGTTAAATGAAAAGATTTAAATGGCAAAATATTCGTTTAATTTTGATTCTTTTTGTGATGGTATTTTTGTTTGCCTTTGCATTAAATCGAAATAATAAAAGAAAAATAGAGAAGATAAAAGTTGAATTTCAGGGGGATAACAAAATGTTTTTAACACATGAAATGGTTAATAACTTGTTAATACAAAATTTAAAACAGGCTTCTACAATTCAAAAAGAACAAGTAGATTTGATGGATTTGGAAAGTGTGTTGGAAAATCATCCTTTTATTGAACAAGCCGAAGTTTTTGCTTCTGAAGACGGAATGTTAATAACTAAAGTACAGCAAAAGTCCCCAATTGCTAGAATGGTTAACAATAGTCGAAATTTTTATGTTGATAAAAATGGAAATATTTTTGAGTTGTCTAGCGTTTACTCAGCAAGGGTTCCTCTTGTGAAAGGTATAATCAAGAATGAATTCAAAAAAGGTTTTATTGGTGCCCTGAATGAAATCAATAAAGATGATTTTTTGAAGAAAAACATTATTGCAATTGAGGTGTTAAAAGACGGAAGTTTAAAAATGATACCAAGAGAATATGATTATGAAATTATATTTGGTAAGCCCATCTTGATAGAAAAAAAATTTAAGAATTATAAAGCTTTTTATCAATTTGCAACCAGAGACACCCTTTTGGATAAATACAAATCAATCAATTTAATGTTCACACAACAAGTTGTGTGTTCAAAGTAAAAGAATAGGAATATGAATAAAGAAAGTATTGCGGTAGGATTAGATATTGGTACAACAAAGATTGTAGCCATGATCGGCAAGAAAAATGAGTATGGTAAATTAGAAATTCTAGGTGTGGGTAAATCTAAAAGTTTAGGTGTACACCGAGGAGTGGTTAATAATATTACTCAGACCATTCAGTCTATTCAACAAGCAGTTGCAGAAGCGGAAAATAATTCGGGCTACAAAATTAATGATGTAGTAGTAGGCATCGCTGGTCAACACATTAGAAGTATTCAACATCACGATTATATTATCAGAAAAAATGCAGATGAAGTAATTGGTGATTATGATATAGAACAATTAACTTCCCAAGTGCAAAATTTAGCTATGCTGCCTGGAGAAGAAATTATCCATGCATTACCACAAGAGTTCAAGATTGATGGTCAGTCAGAAATTAAAGAGCCAGTGGGAATGTATGGAGGAAGAGTAGAATCAAGTTTTCATATTGTTGTAGGACAAGCGGCATCAATTCGTAATCTAGGCAGATGTGTAAAAAGTGCAGGTCTTGAATTAACAGGCTTAACTTTGGAGCCATTAGCTTCTTCAGATGCTGTTTTAAGTCAAGAAGAAAAAGAGGCTGGAGTGGCTTTAATTGATATTGGTGGAGGTACAACAGATTTAGCTATTTTTAAAGATGGAATTATCCGTCATACAGCAGTAATTCCTTTTGGAGGTAATGTAATCACTGATGATATTAAAGAAGGTTGTTCAATCATTGAAAAACAAGCTGAATTATTGAAAACCCGATTTGGTTCTGCATGGCCCGGAGAAAATAAGGACAATGAAATTGTTTCAATTCCGGGATTAAGAGGACGTGAACCTAAAGAAATTTCATTAAAAAACTTATCAAAGATTATCCATGCACGTGTGGTTGAAATCATAGAGCAAGTTTATGCCGAAATTAAACAATATGGACACGAAGAACCAAAGAAAAAGTTAATTGCTGGTATTGTTTTAACAGGTGGAGGTGCGCAATTAAAACATATTAAACAGTTAGTGGAATACATTACTGGTATGGATACTAGAATTGGCTATCCAAATGAGCATTTAGCAGGTAATTCAGATGAAGAATTATCAAGTCCTCTGTATGCAACCTCGGTAGGATTAGTAATGGAGAGTTTACGTAATAATTTAAACAGTGCGACTCCTTTTGTTGAAATGAAACGAGAAGAACCAGTTGTAATTAAACAATCTGCTATTCAAACATATGAAGAGCCTATTTCTTCGCAAGACGAAGAAGAGGTAAAGGCAGAGCAAAATAATGCTGCACCTCAAAAAGTAGAGGAGCATGTGCCTGAAACACCTAAAAGAAGATATGATTTTAATAATCTTTTAGGGAAAATCAAAGAATTTTTAGATAACGCAGAATAATAGCGATTATATAACTATAAAATAGCCAAATATATGGAGAGCAACAACGAATTTGGAAACATTATGTTTGATTTACCAAAAAATCAATCAAATGTTATTAAAGTTATAGGAGTTGGTGGCGGAGGAAGTAACGCCATCAATCACATGTTCAAACAAGGAATTATAGGAGTAGATTTTGTAATTTGTAATACAGATTCACAAGCACTTCAAAGCAGTCCTGTTCCAAATAAAATTCAGTTAGGAGTAAACCTGACAGAAGGTTTAGGAGCAGGTGCGAAACCAGAAGTAGGTCATCAAGCAGCCTTAGAAAGTATAGAGGAAATTGAGAAAATGCTTGATGCAAATACTAAAATGGTTTTTATTACTGCGGGTATGGGCGGTGGAACAGGTACAGGTGCTGCTCCAGTTATTGCTCAGTTGGCAAAAGAAAGAGGGGTGTTGACAGTTGGTATCGTTACAATTCCATTTCAATTTGAAGGAAAAGTGCGTATTGAACAAGCCATGCAGGGTGTTGAGCGTCTCAGAAAACAAGTGGATTCATTAATTGTTATCAATAATAACAAATTAAGAGAGATTTATGGTAATCTTGGATTTAAATCAGGATTCGCTAAAGCAGATGAAGTTTTAGCCACTGCTTCTAAAGGAATTGCAGAGGTTATTACTAAGCACTTGACATTAAATATCGATTTAAAAGATGCTGAAACTGTATTGAGAGAGAGCGGAACAGCGATCATGGGCTCAGCGTCGGCTTCTGGTGCTGATCGTGCTCGTGTTGCTATTGAAACTGCTTTAGACTCTCCATTATTAAATGATAATAAAATTACAGGTGCCAAAAATGTATTGTTGCTTATCACTTTTGGTGCTAATGAGATTACTTTTGACGAAATGAATGAAATTAATGAATTCATTCAGTCAGAAGCTGGCTATAATGCAAACATTATTATGGGGGCAGGTGAAGATGAAAATATTAATGATCCAGATACAATTAATGTTACAGTGATTGCTACGGGTTTTAATACCGATCAACAAATTGAAATTGTTAATGCTGAGCCAAAGAAAATCATTCATACATTGGATGGAGATCAAAAGGTTGTGCATAATTTAACACCAAATGCTGTAGCTCCAACAGTATCTGTTGATCAGCCAATTTCAACCCCTGAAGCTATTGTTAAAACTGATAAACAAGAAGAGGAGCGTGTGGTTTTTAATTTAGATACTTTTGGGGTAGAAACGCCTCAGGTTATAAATGAACCTTTATCTGAGTTAATTCCAACCACAGACTCTATTAGAAATCTTGATGTCTTCTTTGAAATTGTTTCTCCTGTTCTAGAACAACCTGATTTAATAATTAATACACCAGTTGCGCAACAAATAAGTTCAATAGAGACTTCAATACAGCCTATTGCTCAAGAATTTGAAATTATCACTTCTCAAGTGAGAGAAATTGAAGTGGTTGAGCCTCAGTTTGTAGTGGCTAAAGATGAATTTAATTTTTCATTAGATTTGTTTAATGCTAAATCTGAATCACCAGCAAATAATACAGTCGTTTTTGATTTGACTAATGAAGTAAAGGAAATTAATGTCAATGAGCCTGTTCAAGTAATGCCAGTGACAGAAATGAATCAAAATGGTGTTATTCGTTACACATTAGAGGAAGAAATAGAAATAGCTTCAGAGCCTATGGCTGAAACCAAAGTAAATACAATACCAATTGAAGAGGAATTAAACTTTACAGTCAGACAAACGTCAGTTGTTGATGCAGTTTCTAATTTAGAAGTTTCTCCACTCGAAATGTCAATTGAAGATACCCTAAGAGCTAGAGCAGAGGAAAGAAAAAGAAAATTGAAAGATTTTAATTATAAGTTCAATAATCCGGGAAGAATTGATGAGTTAGAAAAAGAGCCTGCTTTCAAGCGTCAAGGTTTAGATGTGACGAGTATGCCTAACCAAAATAGTCAGTCTAGATTGTCTTTGGGTATAGATAGTAATGATGATGTTCAATTACGTTCTAATAATTCGTTCTTACATGATAATGTAGATTAATTTTAATAAATTTTATAAAGAAATCCCGTTTAGCACTGAAAACTAAACGGGATTTTTTATTAATTTCGCAATTCAAATTTTACGATTTAAAAAACTTTAATACTAGAACAATGAGTTTAGAAAAAAATATCATGGATCATATGAAAGAAGCCATGAAAGCAAAAGATACAGTCGCACTAGAAGCATTAAGAGCAATTAAGTCGGCCATTATTTTAGCTAAAACAGAGGCAGGTGCTGGTGATGAATTGTCTGCAGAGGACGAAATTAAAATGTTACAACGTTTGGTTAAACAAAGAAAAGATAGCGCTGCAATTTATAATGAACAAGGTCGTGCTGACTTAGCTGAACCTGAATTAGCGCAAGTTGCTGTAATAGAAAAATTCTTGCCTGTGCAATTAACAGAGGCTGAAGTAGAAGTAGTTGTAGCAAAAATAATTACTGATAACGGTTTTTCAGGTATGGCGGCTATGGGGCAAATTATGGGGTTGGCTTCTAAAGAATTGGTAGGTAAAACTGATGGTAAAACCATTTCTAACGTTGTAAAGAAACTTTTAGCATAGTAAAAAACGGTGATTTTTTAATTGCTTGTTATAAAAAGGCCTCGTAGCTCAATTGGATAGAGCACTGGATTTCGGCTCCAGCGGTTGGGGGTTCGACTCCCTTCGAGGTCACTAATTTATTTTCTATGGAAGAGCAAACCATTGCAGAAAAGTATGAGCTGGTTTTTGCAGATTATTTAGGAATGGTTTTATGTGTACTTCCATTGATCTTGATGCTTGTTTTCTTTGGATTTTATTTGATCGAAATTATTTACCAACGTAAGTATAAAAAACCTCTTTTTGTTTTCACTCAATTGTTTACTAAAAAATTATCGTTACATCATCAAAGTATCCTAGTAGAGCACTTTTCATTTTACCGAAGATTGAAGCCAAAATATAAGCGTTTTTTTGATCATAGGGTTTGTCATTTTATAGAAAAGACTAAATTTGAAAGTTTGTCTTTATTGATTGATGAAGAAATGAAAGTGCTGATTGCAGCTACTCATGTAAAATTAACTTTTGGTCTTAGAGATTATATGAATCCATTGATTAAGACCATTTATATTCATCCAGATATTTATTTTTCAGAAGAAACACAAGAATACCATAAAGGAGAATTTAATCCCAAATTAAAAGCAATTGTGCTTTCTTGGAAACATTTTTATGAAGGAATTGCTATTACAAATGATAAATTAAATCTTGGTTTACATGAGTTTACACACGCATTGCATATCAAGTCAATGCAAAATGATAAAACTAGTCATGTATTATTTAAAGAGGAGTTAGAAAGTATGCATCGAGCAATGGAAAATACGGAGTTGAAAGAGAAGTTACTAGTTTCTGGACTCATTCGACACTATGCATTCACTGATCAATATGAGTTTGTAGCTGTTTTACTTGAACATTTTTTCGAATCGCCAGAAGAACTAAAAACGTACTTCCCTGGTGTTTATACCAAATTAAAACAAATGATTAATTTTAATGAAAATTATTTCAAACCAAATTCAGTAATGAAGTGATATATATCATAGTTTTTGTATTGAAATTAAATTAATTTTATACTATTAATTTGATAGTATATGAAAAAAAATGTCCCTGTTTCAACTATAATGACGACAAGTATCATTAAGTTGAATATTACAGATACGTTAACTAAAGCTGAAACTTTATTTAAAAAGAATCATATCCGACATATTCCTGTAGTGAATAGTAATAAAATTGTAGGTATGTTGAGCTATACAGATTTGTTGCGAATTTCTTTTGCTGATGCTGTGGATGAAGATGATACTATTATAGATTCAACTGTTTATAATATGTTTAGTGTAGAGCAAGTAATGTCTAAAAATCTTGTATCGATTTCACCAGAGACTACAATTAAAGCTACAGCTGAAATTTTGGCGAAAAGAGAGTTTCATGCATTGCCAGTATGTGAAGGAAATCTCTTGGTAGGAATTGTGACCACAACTGATTTGATTCAGTATTTAATTGATCAATATTAATATAGAAAACCTGATTTAATGCTCACTCAAATCAGGTTTCTTTATTCTTTGTATTATTTCGTAATTACCTTTAGGTCGGCTATAGTTGTAATGGGATCTTTTGCTCCAAAAACATAGCTGCCAGCAACTAACACATTAGCCCCAGCGTCTACTAGTTTTTTTGCATTCTTATTAGTTACTCCACCATCAATTTCAATGAGGGTATGGGCTTTATTTCTTCTAATAATTTCAGCCAATTGGGCCACTTTATCATATGTTTTTTCAATAAATGATTGTCCTCCAAAACCAGGATTTACACTCATTATACAAACCAAGTCAATGTCGTTAATTACATCTTCTAGTAAAGCAACATTTGTGTGCGGATTCAAAGCTACACCAGCTTTCATACCTTCTGCTTTGATAGCTTGAAGAGTTCTATGTAAATGGGTGCATGCTTCATAATGAACGGTTAAATAGTCAGCCCCTAATTTTTTAAAAGTAGTAATATAACGGTCAGGATGAACAATCATTAAATGTACATCAATAGTTTTTTTTGTGTGTTTAGTAATAGCCTCTAAAACAGGCATTCCAAATGAAATATTAGGAACAAAAACGCCGTCCATAATGTCAATATGAAACCAATCGGCTTGACTAATATTAATCATTTCGATGTCACGTTGTAAATTAGCAAAATCTGCTGCTAATATAGATGGAGCAATTAAGATGTTTTTCATGTGTGTAAAGTGTGTGTTGTTGTTGCAAAGATAGTTTATACTAGATAAGTTTAAAAATCTTTAAGCAGAAATATAAAAGTACTAAAAATAAAACCTCGGTAATCAGCCGAGGTTTCAATCATCAATCAAAAAACGAACAGTCATAAGACCGTTGTTATCTTTATAGTGTCACACTTAGTTTGTTAAAGTGTTATCCTAAATAAGTTTTTAATATTTTACTTCTAGAAGTATGTTTTAATCTTCTAATCGCTTTTTCTTTAATTTGACGAACACGCTCACGAGTTAGGTCAAAAGTTTCTCCAATCTCTTCCAAAGTCATTGGGTGTTGGTCGCCTAGACCAAAATACAAACGAACCACATCAGCTTCTCTTGGTGTTAAAGTTTCTAATGCTCTTTCAATTTCAGTTTGTAATGACTCGTGAATTAATTCTCTATCAGGATTTGGAGATTCACCTGAACGTAAAACGTCGTATAAGTTAGAATCTTCACCTTCTACTAGAGGAGCATCCATTGATAAGTGACGACCTGAGTTTTTCATTGACTCTTTGACGTCATTTACCGTCATGTCTAACTCTTTTGCAATTTCTTCAGCTGAAGGAGCGCGTTCGTTAGATTGTTCTAATAAAGCGTACATTTTATTGATTTTATTGATTGAACCAATCTTATTTAACGGTAAACGTACGATACGAGACTGTTCTGCTAATGCTTGCAAAATAGATTGACGAATCCACCACACAGCATAAGAAATAAATTTGAATCCACGAGTTTCATCAAAACGTTGAGCGGCTTTGATTAATCCTAGGTTTCCTTCATTAATTAAATCTGGAAGTGTTAATCCTTGATTTTGATATTGTTTAGCTACTGATACAACAAAACGTAAATTAGCTTTTGTTAATTTTTCAAGTGCTCTTTGGTCACCTGCTTTAATACGTTGTGCTAACTCTACTTCTTCATCAGCAGTGATAAGGTCAACTTTGCCAATTTCTTGTAAATATTTGTCAAGGGAAGCGGTTTCACGGTTGGTAACCTGCTTGGTGATTTTAAGTTGTCTCATTAAATTCTCTCCTTACTTTTTTAAAGTTCTTATTATTATACGTAATAGGTTTTAAAAAAGTTACAAATAATTGAAATAAAATTTAAGAGCCTCAATTTAATTTTAAATTGAGGCTCTTTTTATGAATTAACTTAACTAAATTAACCTTGAGGTTTATCTTTTTTCTCAGTAGGTTTGTCTTCTCTTGGCGGTCTTGGTAATAGGGCTTTTTTAGAAACTTTTTCTTTCTTAGTTTTTGGATCAACACCTAGGTATTTTACCATGAAAACATCTCCCATTTTAACAACATCAGCAACATTTTCAGTTCTTTCCCAAGCCAATTCTGATACGTGTAATAAAACTTCATTCCCAGGAGCTTTTGTGTATTCTACAACAGCGCCAAAATCTAACATTTTAATTACTTTTACTTCGTAAGCTTCTCCAACTTCAGGTTTGAAAATAATTGAATCAATTTTCGCTAATACTGCATCAATTCCATCTTGATTAGTTCCTAAAATTTCAACTACTCCTTTTTCGTCAACTTCATTAATAACGATGGTTGTTCCAGTAGCTTTTTGTAATTCTTGAATTACTTTACCGCCAGGACCTATTAAAGCTCCAATAAAGTTTCCAGGGATAGTTCTAGTAATGATCTTCGGAGCATTTGGTTTAACTGAAGGACGTGGTTGAGCAATAGTTTCGGTAATTTTACTTAAAATATGCATACGACCTTCTCTAGCTTGGCCTAAGGCTTGTTCCATGATGTCGTAACGTAAACCATCAATTTTGATGTCCATCTGACAAGCCGTAATACCGTCAGCAGTTCCCGTTACTTTAAAGTCCATATCTCCTAGGTGATCTTCATCTCCTAAGATATCAGATAACACAGCAAATTTCTCACCATCTGTGATTAATCCCATGGCAATTCCAGAAACTGGTTTTACCATTTGAACACCAGAATCCATTAATGCCATTGTACCTGCACAAACTGTAGCCATAGAAGAAGATCCGTTAGATTCTAATACTTCAGAAACTACACGAATGGTGTAAGGACAATCTGCAGGAATCATATTTTTTAATGCACGTTGTGCTAAATTTCCGTGACCAACTTCTCTTCTTGAAGTTCCTCTTAAAGGTTTTGCTTCACCAGTTGAGAATGGAGGGAAGTTGTAATGTAAGTAGAATTTTTCTTCACCTTGTTCAGATGGTGAGTCAATTACATTTGCTTCTCTTGAAGTTCCTAAAGTTACAGTTGCTAGAGCCTGAGTTTCTCCACGAGTAAAAATAGATGAACCGTGAACTGATGGTAAATAGTCGATTTCGCACCATATTGGACGAATATCTGTTGTCTTTCTACCGTCTAAACGAATTCCTTTTTCTAAAATTACGTTACGAACTGCTGTTTTTTGAACTTTATAATTGTATTTGCTTACTAACTCTGCTAAATCTGGGTTTTCTGTATATTCTTCTTCTGAGAATAAAGCTTTAACTTCTTCTTTAACAACTGCAAATTTTTCTCCTCTTTCACTTTTTGCTGATGCCTCTTGTGCAATAGCATAGTATTTGTCATAAGAAGCTGCTTTTACTTTTTCGTAAATGCTTTCATCTTCTTTTTCTGGTTCATATTCTCTGTAAGCAGGCGAACCAATTGCTGTTCTTAATCTTTCTTGAGCTTCAATTTGGACTTTAATTGCTTCGTGAGCAAATTTGATAGCCTCTACCATTTCGGCTTCTGATATTTCTTTCATCTCACCTTCCACCATACAAACTGAATCTTTAGAAGCTCCAATCATCATGTCTATGTCAGATTCTTCTAGTTCTTCTCGGCTAGGGTTAATGATTAATTTACCATTTACTCTAGCAACTCTCACTTCGGAGATTAAGTTATAGAATGGAATGTCTGAAACAGCTAAGGCTGCAGAAGCAGCTAATCCAGCTAATGCATCTGGCATTACATTATCGTCATGACTCATTAATTGAATCATTACTTGCGTTTCAGCATGGTAATCGTCTGGGAAAAGTGGACGCAAAACGCGATCAACTAGTCTCATGGTTAAAATTTCTTGGTCGCTTGGACGAGCTTCTCTTTTAAAGAATCCGCCTGGAAAACGACCAGCAGCAGCAAATTTTTCGCGGTAGTCTACTGTTAATGGTAAAAAATCCACTCCTGGATTGGCAGTACGGGCAGAAACTGCAGTCGCAAGCAACATAGCGTCGCCCATACGTACCACGACAGACCCATCTGCTTGTTTGGCTAATTTTCCTGTTTCGATTGTGATTGATCTTCCATCACCTAAATCGATAATTTCTTGGGTTACTTTTGGAATCATAAATTGTTCGTTCAATAAATAATTTAAACAAAGGGTTTAGTTGTGTTGTTGTTGTGTGTTGTTGTAGTTGTTTGAAACCCAATGAAAAACCAAACTTTGTCTGTCTTTTTTTTGTAAACAAAAAGGGGCACAAAGCCCCCTTGAATTATTTTCTGATGTTTAATGTTTTCAGAATCTCACGATATTTGTTGATGTCTTTTTTCTTTAAGTAGTCAAGTTGACTTCTTCTTTTACCTACCAACTTTACTAATGAGCGCTCAGTGTTGTAATCATGACGATTTCTTTTTAAGTGCTCAGTTAAATGATTGATTCTAAAAGTAAACAATGCGATTTGTCCTTCTGTTGAACCTGTGTTCGTTGATGCACCTCCGTGAGTTGCAAAAATTTCAGCTTTTTTCTCTTTCGATAAATACATGCTAATATTATTTAAATAATTATTATGTAAATTGAGTGTCTCTCAATACGGGTGCAAAGGTAACCTTATTTTTTTAATTACCAAACCTTTTCGCATTTATAAACTAAAAAAGTGTGGCAACTTGCTCATTTACAAACTCTAAGAAGTGTTCGTCTTCTTCTGTAAATGGATTTAATACATGGCTGTCGATGTCAATTTGCCCAATATTTATTCCATTGACAAACAGAGGAACCACAATTTCCGATTTTACTGTTATGCTACAAGCGATATAATTATCTTGAGCTTTAACATCAGGGACAACGAAGTTAGCGTTAGATTCTGCTACTTGACCACAAATACCTTTTCCAAAAGGAATTACCGTATGATCTGTTTCTGCACCTACATAAGGTCCTAAGTGTAATGTTTTTGTTTCATGGTTAGCAAAATAATATCCCACCCAGTCATAATGAGTTACAGATTCAGATAATAGCTGGCATATTTTTTGAAGTTTTTGGTCTCTTTCTAATTGGCTTTGAACAATTATTTCGACTTGGGGCTTTAAATTTTCAAAATTCATAGTTAATTTTTTGGCAAAATTAAATTTTAATACTTTTATAAAAATTATATTTTTGTTAAAAATTAATTGTTTTGAAAAAAGTATTTGATCAACATAAACCATTCTTCGTTTTCTTATTTAAGTTTTTGATGTTTTATTTGCTTATCACTATGCTTTATAAGTTTTTTTTGAATGGTTATTCCATAGAGCGCAAGGAAGTAGATGCAATTACGACTCATGTTGCTAATCAAACTAAGAATACTTTTCTTTTTTTTGGTGAAGATTGTAAATTGTTTAAGCATGAGTTTGAAGCTTCTTTTAAGCTTATTTACAAAGGGAAATATGTTGCAAGGATAGTAGAAGGGTGTAATGCAATTAGTGTAATTATACTTTTTGCATCATTTATTTTTGCTTTTTCATCTAACTTTAAAAAGGCATTGCTTTTTATAATAATAGGAGCAATGTTAATTTATGTTTTGAATATTTTAAGGATTGTATTATTGTGTGTTTCTTTGTATTATTATCCTCAATTTGAGCATTTGCTTCATGGTATTGTATTTCCATTGGTAATTTATGGTATTGTTTTTTTATTGTGGATTATATGGGTAACTAAATTTTCAGGATATGGGACAAGGGTTGATAAAAAGTAAAAGACGTTTATTTTGGATACTACTTTTTATTTCTGGTCTTATAAGTATTCGTGCTTTTGAAAGAGATTGGTTTTATGATCCTTTTTTAGATTTTTTTAAAGATAATTATCAAAATCAAGATTTACCGAAATATGAAGGAATGAAACTTTTTTTTGGATTATTGTTGAGATATTTCTTAAATAGTTTTTTTTCAGTTCTTATTATTCAAACTTTATTTAGACAGAAATCAATAACAAATTTGACAATTCTACTATTAATTATCTTTTTCCTTATTTTAATATCAGTATTATTTGGTTTGTTACTTTTTTCAAAACAACCTGATTATTTAGTCTTGTTTTATGTGAGAAGATTTTTGATTCAACCTTTATTTTTGATTTTATTTGTTCCTGCTTTTTTTTATCAAAAGAAAGAGCAATAATTTTTTGTACCTTTATAGAAATATTTTCTTATGAAGGTAGTAAAATTTTCTGGCGAATTAGTTGAGTATGACAAGTCCAAATTAAGCAGGTCTCTAAAAAAATCTGGAGCTAGTGATGAAGTTGTAGCTGAAATTTTAAATAAAATTGAAATGCAGTTATACGACGGCATATCTTCAAAAAAAATTTATAAACTAGCTTTTCAATTATTAAAAAGTTCTGCCAATGTTCATGCGGCTCGTTATAATTTGAGAACAGCCATATTAGGTTTAGGGCCAGCTGGTTTTTATTTTGAAAAATATATTGCCAAGATTCATGAAAGTCTTGGTTTTGAAACGACAACTAATGTAGTATTGAATGGGAAATGTGTATCTCATGAGATAGATGTTTTGCTCCTTAAAAACGATTTAGTAAAAATGATTGAATGTAAGTTTCATTCTAGCAATGATGCTAAATCAGACGTTAAAATTCCAATGTATATCCTTTCTCGCTTTAATGACTTAAAAGATAGAAGTTATAGGCTTTTTGGGAGCAATAGAGCTATTAATAGTTGTTTAATTGTTACAAATAATAAGTTTACAGAAGAAGCCATAAAGTTCGGTACAGGTTACCAACTAGAAATGTTAAGTTGGGATTATCCATTAAAAAAAGGATTACGAGAAATTATCGATCATTATAAAATCTATCCAATAACTTGTTTAACAACCTTAACACAATTTGAAAAAGAGAAACTTTTAGCGGTGGATATCATCACAGTAAAAGACTTAATTGAACAGAATGATTGGTTAGAAAAATTAGAAATTAGCAAAAACAGAATAAGAAAAATATTGTCAGAGTCACATCAATTATAAATCAATTATGAAATTATATTTTTTAGGAGCGGCGGGGACGGTTACAGGTTCCAAAATTTTAGTTGAAACAAACCAATTACGAATATTAATTGATTGTGGAATGTTTCAAGGATTAAAAAATTTACGTGAAATGAATTGGGAACCCCTTCCAATTTTACCTAGTACTATTGATTTTGTATTGTTGACACATGGGCATCTAGATCATTGTGGTTATTTACCTAAATTAGTTGCTGATGGCTTTAAAGGAAAAATATTTTGTTCACATCCCACCAAAGAAATAACTAGACTGATTTTAGAGGATAGTGCGAAAATTCAAGAAGAAGAGGCTGAAAAAGCAAATAAAGAAACTTATTCAAAACACAAACCTGCAATGCCTTTATATTCGGTGGAGGAAGCGGAGAAAGTTCTACCTCATTTTCGAGTGGTTGAGGAAGGTGTAGAAGTCCAACTTACTGAAAATTGTTGGTTTAAATTGTTCTATGCTGGACATATTTTAGGTGCTTGTTCTATAGAATTACATGTAGAAAATAAAATTCTAGTATTTTCGGGAGATATTGGTCAAGATGATGACGTGTTGATGTTTCCTCCTAAAAAGCCCCAAAAAGCTGATTTTGTGTTTTTAGAAAGTACATATGGAAATCGAATTCATCCTCAGGAAGATACGTTATTGTTCTTAGAGTCAATTATTAATTCAACTTATCAGGCAAACGGCAATGTAGTTATTCCAAGTTTTGCCGTAGAACGTGTTCAAACTGTAATGTATTTGCTATGGCAATTGAAAAAACAGAATAGAATACCTGAAATAGATTATGTAATTGATACTCCTATGGGAATTAATGTGTTAGATACTTTTCAAAATAATTTGAAATGGCACAAATTAACACCTAAAGCATGTAAAGAAATGGATGAGATGTTTACGCTTGTAACCAAGTTTGAAGAGACCATTGAAACCATATATAATCCTAAACCTAAAGTAGTTATTGCTGCAAGTGGAATGATTACTGGAGGAAGGGTTTTAGCTTATCTAGAACACTATATTGTGAAACCAGAGAATACTATTGTATTAGTTGGATATCAAGCAGAAGGAACTCGCGGTAGAAGATTATTAGAAGGAGAAAAAGAGATTAAAATGCATGGAAAGTATTACGATGTGAATGCTAATATTACTTCAATTGAAGGATTGTCCGCACACGGCGATCAAAATGATTTAGTAAATTGGTTGAAAGAATTAGAATTACCCCCACAGCAAGTGTTTTTAATCCATGGAGAAAATATGGCCTTGGATGCATTAAGAATTAAGTTAAAAGAACAATATCATTTTCCTATTATGATTCCAACATTAGGGAAAGTGATTGAAATATAGTTCATAGTTTGTATTATTTAAAAAAAAAATAATACATTTGTTCCGTGATTTTAAAAAGACAAATAAGCGTGTTGTTAGCACTTTTTATCCTCGTGATAAATAGTAGTGCTAGTCTTGTTTTGCATTTTTGCCACGATGAAATCTCTTATGTTTCTTTAGTTTATCAAGAAAATTCTATTATTGATTCTACTGAAGAGGATTCTTGTTGTTCACCACAAATGAATCAAGATGAGCAAGAAGATAAGGGTTGTTGTTCCAATCAGGAAATCAAAGTAGATAAAAAGATTGATTACACAATTTTTAATACTTTTGATTTTGCTTTTCAGGCAGTATTTTTTCCTGAAACTTTTCCTGTCTTTAAGAAGTCTACAGAAGTTTTGCGTCAACCTGTTCGTTATGATTATTATTGCGAAGCAAACGCACCACCATTTTATAAACTTTATTCTCAATTTATTTTTTACGCATAATCAGTACTTTTTAACCGTTAGGATTCTAATTTTGGTAGAATCCCAAGTTTATTTGTTTAAAAAGTAACTGATTTTTTATGTTTTATAGAATCTTAATAGCTTTGTTGATGCCAATGTTAACTTGGGCACAATCAAGTATTTCGGGTAAAATTGTTGATGCTAATTATCAACCTGTTGCGCAAGCCCAAATTACAATTGCGGAACAAAATATCACCTTAGTTTCAGATCAAAATGGACTATTTAGTCTGATTCAAGGTAATCAAGAAGTCACTTTATTAATAGAAGCTTTTGGTTATAAAAAATTAGAACAAAAGCAAAGTTGTGTGCAAAATTTTGTTTTAGTTTTAGAAAAGCAAAATACAGAAAAAGAGATTGCAACAGTAGTGGTTAAAAGAGAACAAAAAGCCATGAACCGATCAGTAAAAGCAGTAACTAATACTATTCATTTATCACAAAAAGAATTGCAAAAAGCAGCTTGTTGTAATTTGTCTGAAAGTTTTGAGACGAATCCATCTATAGATGTCAATTTTTCAGATGCGGTAACTGGTAATAAGCAAATCAAAATGCTAGGTTTAACGAGTCCATATATCCTAATGTCTGAAGAAAATATACCAGCTATCCGAGGAGCTTTACAAGCAACTGGTTTGAATTTTATCCCAGGAACATGGGTAGAAAGTATCCAAATTACCAAAGGAGCGGGTAGTGTAACTAATGGGTATGAAAGTGTTTCGGGTCAAATTAACTATGAACTGTTAAAGCCTATAAAAGAAGTTCCTTTTTATGGTAATGTATATGCTTCTAATGATGGCCGTTATGAAATAAATACCCATTTTAAGACCCAATTTTCAGATAAATTAAGTTCACTTATTTTATTACATGGAAATACAAGAAATCAAGTTAACGACATGAATAACGATGGTTTCATGGATAATCCATTAGGGAAGCAGGTGAATATTTTAAATCGTTGGCAATATAATGACGCTGCTAAAGGGATTGTTAGTTTTTTTAATGTCAAGTATTTTAAAGATGAAAAAACAGGTGGACAGGTAGGGTATTCAAGAAATGAACCTTCTTTTTTATGGGGCAGTCAAGTTGATACAGAAAAAATAGAATTATCTAATAAAATAGGCTATGTTTTTCCTGATATGCCTTTTCAAAGTTTAGGATTCCAGCAAGCATTTCAATACAATAAGCAAAGTAGTTTGTTTGGAAGTAGTATTCATGATATAAAGCATAAAAGTTATTTTGCTAATCTATTGTTCAATTCAATTATTGACAATACCAAGAATAAGTTTATTAGCGGTATTAATTTTACTTTTGATCAATTTGAAGAAAATTTAGCCGTTAATTTTTCAAGAAATTTTGATCGAAAAGATAATTCATTAGGTGCATTTTTTGAATATTCATATGATAATTTAAATAATTTGAGTTTTGTTTTAGGAGCACGAGTAGATCAACATAATAGATTGGGTGCTTTTTTCACACCTAGAGCGCATCTAAAATATTCTCCTTTTGAAAAAACAACACTACGCGTTTCTGCAGGAAGAGGTAAGCGGGCAGCAAACATTTTTGCAGAAAACATTAATTTATTAGCGAGTTCCAGAGCCATTGTTATTCAAGAGTCACAGGGAGAATTGTATGGACTTAATCCAGAAATTGCTTGGAATTATGGTATGAGTTTTAATCAGAAATTTTCCTTATTGGGTAGACAACATGAATTTGTACTCGATTACTACATGACCGATTTTAAAAATCAGGTAGTGGTAGATTTAGAAAACCCTAGAACAGTAGTTTTTTCGAATTTGAATGGGAAAAGTTATGCAAAATCTTTTCAAATGGAATTAAATTTTAATATTCTTACTCATTTAGATATTAGAACGGCCTATAAATATTTAAATGTTAAAACAGATTATCAAACAGGACTTTTAGAAAAACCGTTGCAAGCTAAACATCGATTTTTTGCTAATGTTGCTTATGAAACTCATATTAAAGATAAAGGTCAGCAGTGGAAATTTGATGCTACTTTCAATTGGATTGGAGCACAAAGATTGCCAAACACGGTTTCAAATCCAATTGTTTACCAATTAGATAATAAGACCCAATCATATCAGTTGATTAATGCACAAGTAACTCGAACTTTTTCAAGTGTTTTTGAAGTTTATTTAGGAGGGGAGAACTTGGGTAATTTCAAACAGACCAATGCAATTATAGCTTCTGATGATCCTTTTGGGACTTATTTTGATAGTACAATGATTTATGGTCCCGTTTTTGGTAGGATGTTTTATGCGGGTTTACGATTTAAAATAAAAGATAATAATAAAGAAGAAAAACACAATCATTAAAAAATAGAATTATGAAAAAAATCATATTAACATTAGTATTTATTTTTAGTATATCAATGAATATGCAAGCGCAAGAGGTCAAAAGAGAGGCAGTAGAAACAGCTGAGATTAAACCAAATAAAAATAGAAAAGTTGAGTTTGCAGTAGATGGGAATTGCGATATGTGTAAAAAGAGAATTGAGAAAGCCGCTTTTTCAGTAAAAGGTGTAAAATCGGCTGATTGGCATATGGATCATAAAGATATTCATTTAATTATTGATGAAACAAAATGTTCTGTATTGGATGTTCAAAAATCTATTGCAAAGGCAGGTCATGATAATGAGGGAGTTAAGGCAACAGATGAAGAGTATGCTAAGATTCATGGTTGTTGTCAATATCGTACCCAAAAGTCGCATTAATTCATCAATTTTTATTATTTTTGGTTAACTAACCAATAAAAAATATATTATGCCAATTAATCCTATCGCCTGCTTAGTAGCAGCATTATCAACATTTCTTGTTGGTTTCATTTGGTACAACCCAAAAGTATTTGGTACCATTTGGATGAATGAAACAGGAATGACCGAAGAAAAAGCACAACGAGGAAATATGTTAAAAATCTTCGGTTTAACTTTGCTTTTTTCATTGTTAATCTCATTTATGGTTGTACCAATGATGGTTATCCATCAAATAGGAGCTATTCAGCTTGTGGGAGGAGATGAAACAAATGCATCATTGATTGAGTTTCTAAAAGACAAAGGAGATGCTTTTCGTTCGTTTAAACATGGTGCTTTGCATGGTTGTATGGCAGGTTTAACCTTTATTCTTCCTGTAACAGCTATCAATGGTCTTTTTGAACACAGATCATGGAAATACATCCTCGTTACAGCTGGTTATTGGGTTGTTTCTTTAACGCTTATGGGGGCTATTATTTGTGGTTGGAAATAATTAACATTTTATTATCATAGTTTCGTCCTACTTTTGTGGGACGATTTTTTTTGCTTTGGAACAGCTATCATTTAAAATTTTTTCGAAAACCAGTGAGTTACCATCTAATTGGAATGAGGTAGCTAAGGATAACCACTTTTTACAAACCCCTTATTTGAAGGTTCTTGAACAGTCAGCTCCAACCAATATGGAGTGTTTTTTTATTGGAATTTTTGAAAATGAATCACTCATAGGAACTGCTTTAGCTCAATATTTAGATTTAAATAAATTGTCATCATTTGGAGAACGGGATAAATGTTTAAAAACATGGATTCGTAATTTTGTTTTTAAAAACTTTGCATCACATGTATTGTTTTTAGGTAATAATATGATTACGGGTCAAAACGGTTATGCTTTTTCAAATACCGTTGATTTTAAATCATTAAGTGCTATTTTACTTCAATCATCAGAGGCTATTGTATCTTATTTTAAGGTAAAAGGAATTAAGATTCATATCGTTTCTTTCAAAGATTTTTATGAGATATGTTCGGAAGCATTAAAACAGTATGAATTTAGTAAGCTATATGAGTTTAATACTCAGCCTAATATGGTTTTTGCTATTCCTTCATCTTGGAAGACAAAAGAAGACTATGTAGGATCTTTTACAAAAAAATATCGAGATCAATACAAGAGAGCAAGAAAAAAAAATGAAGGGATATGTGTTAGGGAATTAGAATTAGATGAAGTAATTGCTTTAGAAAAGGACATTTACAAATTATATCATTATGTAGCTCAACACGCCCCTTTTAATACTTTTTTTCTAGATAAAAAACATTTTTCTACTTTTAAGAAACAGTGTGGGTCTCGTTTTCGTATTTATGGCTATTTTATTGAAGAGGATTTGGTAGGTTTTCACTCCATTCTTTTGAATGGTTTAGTATTGGAAACCTATTTTTTAGGGTATGATGAAAGTATTCAAAAAGAAAAAATGCTTTACCTTAACATGCTTTACAATATGACCGAATTTGGTATAGAAAATGGTTTTAACAAAATTATTTTTGGTAGAACAGCATTAGAAATTAAAAGTTCAATTGGTGCAGAACCAATACAGATGTCTGGGTTTATTGAACATAAAAATCCTCTTATCAACAAGTTTATTAGTCTGATTTTTAACAAGTTAGAGCCAGAATTGATATGGCAACAAAGACACCCTTTTAAGTAGCGTAGCAATTGTAGTTTAATCTAACTTAGTGACTAAAAGATTATTTTCTCTATTTACACAGTTTTTAGGATAATGTCTTAAACTACATCAACTCCATTTGAATGTTTTCCCATTCAGTCATTAATTGATCTAGTTCTTTCTTTTTCTTTTCATAAGCTGCAAAAAACAGAGCATTTTCCATTAATTTTTCATAATTACGAGCTAAATTTTCATCATCTTTTATAATTTCTTTTTCCAACTGATTAATTTGACTTTCAATTTTTGAAAGTTTATTTTGGAGCGCTTTTTGGGTCTTTTGTTCTTCGTAACTCAGGTTTTTTGATGCTGTATTTATAGTTTCAACAGTTGTGTTTTTAACTGTATCCTTTTTTTCAATTTCTCTCATGTTTTGGACATTTTTTTGCTCTAAGAAGAAGTTAATGTCCCCTAAATATTCTCTAATTTTTTGGTCTTTAAATTCGTAAACTGTGTTAGCCATTCCTTGTAAGAAGTCACGGTCATGAGAAACGAGTAATAGCGTCCCTTCAAAGTTTTGTAACGCAGCTTTCAAAACGTTTTTAGATTTAATATCTAAGTGATTCGTAGGTTCATCCATGACTAATACATTAATAGGCTGCAACAATAAACGGCATAATGCTAATCGATTTCGTTCTCCCCCAGAAAGCACTTTTACCTTTTTTTCAACATCGTCACCTCTAAAGAGAAAGGCACCCAACATGTCTCGTACTTTAGTTCTATTGGTGTCATTTGCTGCTTCAAGCATAGTGTCTAATAATGTTTTTTCACCATCTAAATATTCTGCTTGGTTTTGTGCAAAATAACCCAATTGCACATTATGTCCTAATTTAATAATACCTTCATACTCAAATTCATTAACAATGGCTTTGATAAAAGTTGATTTTCCTTGTCCATTTTGACCAACAAATGCAATTTTACTACCTCGTTCAACTAATAATGAAATATCTTTTAAAATGATTTTATCTCCATAAGCTTTAGTAACTTTTTCGGCTTCTACCACCACTCTTCCTGGTGTTACAGAAACAGGAAAGGAGATGTTCATAACTGAGTTATCATCCTCATCAACCTCAATGCGTTCAACCCTATCAAGTTTTTTGATTAGTGATTGTGCCATTGAAGCCTTAGAAGCTTTAGCTCTAAATTTTTCAATTAATTTCTCTGTTTCTTCAATCTTCTTTTGTTGATTTTTTTGTGTAGCCAATTGCTTTTCACGTATTTCTTCTCTTAAAATTAAGTATTCTGAGTATGGTTTGTTGAAGTCATACGCTTTTCCTAATGAGATTTCAATAGTTCGATTGGTAACATTATCTAAGAACATTTTATCATGTGAAACAATAACAACAACTCCAGGAAAATTTTTTAAGAATCCTTCTAACCAAATGATACTTTCTATATCTAAGTGATTGGTGGGTTCATCTAATAGTAGTATGTCATTTGATTGTAGTAATAATTTGGCTAATTCTATTCGCATACGCCACCCACCAGAAAAGGTATCCGTTTGGTTATTGAAGTCTTCTCTTTTGAAACCTAGCCCTAAGAGGATTTTTTCAGTATCTCCTATATAGTTATAACCACCATGGATTTCGTATTGGTGTTGAAAGTCACTTAATTGTTCAATTAATTCACCATACTCAATACTCTCGTAATCAGTTCTGGTACCTAGTTGATGATTGATTTGGTCAATTTTTGCCTCATAGTACTTGATTTCTTCAAAAGCTTGGTATGCTTCTTCAAGTACAGTTCTTCCTTTTACAAAATCAATATCTTGTCTTAAGAACCCAATTTTAACTTCCTTTTCTGTTGCTATAGTTCCGTTATCAGGCTTAAATTCCCCAGCTAACATTTTGAGCATAGTAGATTTTCCAGCACCGTTTTTACCTACAAGACCAACGCGGTCGCCTGCGCCTAATCTAAATGTAACTTCTTCAAAAAGATAAGTACCACCAAAAGAAACGGATAAATTATGTATATTGAGCATGATATGTAACAATTGTGACGCAAAAATACTATACTTATTTTACCTTTGTATAAAAATAAATCAAAATGTTTACAAAAGGTTCTAAATTATCTAGTATGATCAAAGGAACATGTCCTAGATGTCAAGAAGAAAGTATGTATGAGGTTTCCAATCCTTATTATTTATCTAAAGCAGTAAAAATGCATGAAAATTGTTCACATTGTCATTTACATTATGCCATTGAACCCTCTTTTTTCTATGGGGCTATGTATGTGAGTTATGGTTTAGGTGTAGCTTTTGCTGTAGCAGCCTTTATTATTTCTCATGTTTTTATTGGTGCTGATTTAAAGATTTCTTTTCTTGCTATCATGGCAACATTAATCGTTTTTATGCCTGTAATTATGCGATTATCAAGAAATATTTGGATCAATTTCTTTGTTAGTTACGATAAAAATTGGAAAACAAATCATCAGAAAAAATTATAATATCTTTTTGTAGATTCGTTGGATATCAATTTCTTTGTCTAAAGGAATATTATTTTCGATGTAATTATATAGTTGGTGGGCTAGGAAGGGAGCAAACATAACTCCTCTTGTTCCTAGTCCGTTAATGATGTAGATATTTCCATATAGGTAGTGTTTCCCTACTAGCGGTTTTCTATCTCTTACTGTTGGTCTTACTCCTGCATAGTGCTCAATTATCCTATACTCACATTTAATGAGTTCTTTTAAATTGGTTTCTAATTCTTCTCTTGCTTCTTTTGTGGTATTTGTTGTTTTATCTTTCCAATTGTATGTTGCTCCAACTTTATATTTATTTTTGCCTATAGGAAGTATAAATATACTTGAATTTATGATTTGACTTATTTGTAATTCTGAGGATTCAATGAGTAATAGTTCTCCTTTTGTTCCATCTAGAGGTAGATTGTTGAATAATGGATTCTTTTGTACGCCAAATCCTTCCGCAAAAATAATTTTTTTTGCTTTTATGTCTTGATAGGTTACTTGTTCCTTTGTTATTTGAAGTTGATTATAATCAAAAGATTTATTTTGGAGTATTTGATTTTGGTTTAAATAAGCCAAATATAGCTGTTTTAATAACTGTGTATCACAATACCCCGTTTGATTTACTTTTCCGAGCTTAAACGGGGCAAATAGTTCTGGATTGTTTAACTCTTCAAGCTTAGAGTTTAAATAATTTTGAAGATTAGATTTATCCGTTGCAACATGCCAATTATTTTGCTCTTCTATAGAGTTTAGTCTTCTATAAAGAGGAATTTCATGAAAGAATTTATGGTTTAGTTTTTTTTCTAACGAATGATAAAAAGGATAAGCTTGTTCTAATTGTTCTTTTGCTTTCCAAACTTCACTAAATCGTTTCAATACTACTGGGTTGTATAAGCCACCAGCTATTTCAGTTGAATTTTGTGAATGATCTTCAAATACTACACATGTTTTGTTGTTTTGAATGCACAACTCATTAAAACTAATACCTGCTAATCCACAGCCAACGATAATATAATCCACTTCTTTCATTTTACAAAAATAAAAAACTCTTGTCATAGACAAGAGTTTTTTATTAAGTATTGGAGAAATATTTTATTAGTAATTCCACATATCAAGTTCGAAATTGCGAATTTTTTCTTTTACTCTCTCAGATTCTAATAATTGCATTTGAGAGTTTTCCTTCATGTAATCTTTGATTTCTCTATCTCCATACACGTTTTCTTCTAAATAGATTACACCACTAAATCGACGTGCATTTAACAAATGATCAAAGGTAAAAGGCATAGCAGAGTTTCTTTCATTAAAAGCTTTAGCTGAGTGTAAAACATCACGAGCAGCTGGAAAATAAATCCAAAATAAATCTACATACTCTCTTTTGTCAGCGTTTCCTTTTAAAGTATAAACATCTGGTACTCTTGGACATATACCTAAAAGACGGTATTTTAATTCACCTTGACGTTTATCAAAATACCAATAACCTTTAACTTTATACCCTTCAACATCAGCAGCTTTTATTTCATATTTAACTATAAACTCTTCTGGGATGTTTTTTTCGCCTGAATTCAATAATTCAATAGCTTGGTCAGTTGTATCTTTAAAAGATAATGCTTTTTCTATATCTTCGTAAGTTTTTTTTGTTGTAAAATATCCTGAATCATAAACTTCTGTGATTTTCTTTTCTTTAATCGCAGACATAAGTACTTCAAATAGAGGTTTTCTATCAGATCCTAAATCTAAAGATTCATCAACAGGAAAATATAATGGAAAATTAACTCTTTGATTAATATCAATGATTTCCCAAACAGCTTTCCCCATTAGGATATCTCTATCACCTACGTAACCATAAGGCATTGGTTTGTCATTATCAGCGTTTAATTCCGCTTGTGTTTTCTTACCAATTTCGTCTGGCGTTTTTGCATTTAACAAATTAGATTGAGCAAATGAAATTGCACTAAAACCTAATACAGTTGCTAATAAAAAATTTCTCCAATTCATTTTTTTATTTTTTGATATTATTGAATTTCAAACGAACAAGGTGTCGTTGCTTTTGGTCTTACTGAAAGACCATTAAATTCAGCTTTGATCTCAGAGATAGTAACTACATCTCCTCTACCAGCTTTTTTGATAGCTGCTAACGCGGCACCATTCATTTTGTTACCTTGAACTACTACTGTAGGTTGACCTGGCACTTTTAAGTTGAATTGTTTAACAGTTACAGTAATTGGAAAATCAAAATCTTCCATAACAGCAGTAACAGTAGAAACTTCTAAACTTGATTTTGGACCTTTTGGAGAAGCTTCACCTCTAATTCTACCTTGTGGAGAAGGTAAGGCTTTAATTCTGAAAGGTACTGTACTAGATACTGTTTTACCATCAGGTAATTTACCAGTAGCAGTAATTTTAACTTCATTTCCAGTTGTTGGTACAATTACATATTTACCTTTTGCACCCGCAGCTCTCATACCTGGAGCAGAAGCATTTACATCATTTGAAGATACACCTGGGATAGAAACTGAAATTGGGTTTTCAATACCACGGTATACAACATTCATTTTATCCGCAGAAATAATTGCTTGGTTTGGTCTTGGAACAACAACATAAGTTCCTTCAAATTTTAATGGAATGTTTTTACCATCTTCTAGGAACGTAAATTCTCCACCAATTTTTTGCTCACCAATACCACCAGCAGTCATTGAAATAACAGCTTGTCCATTTTCTAATTTACCAGGTCCTTTGAATGATGTTGGTTTTGTGTTTTCGTCGTAACGACCTAAAACTACTTTACCTTTCACTTGCTCTCCTTGGAAATAAGCATTTTTCTCTAAAACTACAATAGCTTGGTAGTTTTTCATTGAAGCAGCTTGTACAGCAGCTTTCCCTAGAGCAGCAGCAATAACATCAGATTCAACTTTCTTAGCATCGTTTTGCCAAGCACTTAATTTAGCTAATGAAGCAATTGCAGGAAAACCTTTAAAATGGTAATCTAAAAATTTTACATTAGCACCACTTTTATCTTTGATTTCCTTAGTGTCAAATTTAGCTAATACTTCATTTAAAATTGACTCATATTTTTTCTCATTTCCTAAAGCAGCTTTTAATTCACTTTTAAAAGTTTCAATAGCATCTAAAACTGATTTTCCTTTAGGTGTATAATTATCTCCATTGAACCATAATTCGTCTAATTTATCACCTTTATCCATAGCCTCGTATGGTAATTTACCATTTTCTTCTAATGCAATGTCTTTAGTGATGTCTCCTTTTAATGTTCCAATAAAATCGTAAAATTTCTTTGTAGCAGTAGATACTTTGTGTGCAGTTTGAGCTGCAACTCCAAATTCTCCTCTTGCTTCAGCTGCTTTTTGATCTAATGCTTGTAACATTTGACCATTTGTTTCAGTAGCTGACGTATTAGCTCCTTCAAATCTTTCGTTCATTAATCCGAAAGCTGAAAGTACTTCTTTTGACATGTTCATTGCCAACATTGCGACGAAAACCAAATACATTAGGTTAATCATCTTCTGTCTAGGACTTAAATTTCCTCCTGCCATTTTTTCAAATAATTAGTTTAGTTAATAAAAAACAATAAAAAACGATAAAACTAATTATCCTCTATTTTGCATTGCAGATAACATTCCTCCATATACCGCATTTAATGAAGCGATGTTAGATGTCATAGATTGCATTTGTTCTTTTAATTTTGCTGCATTTTCAGCAATTTCTTGGTTAGCTTCAGCATTTCTTTGTGCACCATCTAATTGAGCTTTGTATAAGTTGTTTAAAGCTTCTAAAGAGTTAGCTGCACTTACCATTTCATCAGCATATTTCTTTTGTGAAGCAATAGCATCAACTGTTGGAGCGATGTTTTTTGCAGCACCTTCAAAGTTCTTAATAGAGTTGCTTAAACTTGCCATTAATTCACCATCAATTTTAGCATCTTTTAGTAAACTATCTAATTTTTGTGATAATAAACCTTGAGCTTCAGTTGGGTTTTCTGCTTTTACTTTTCTAGTTTTAGCTTCACCACCTGCTAATTCTGGATATACTAAAGTCCAATCTAATTCTTTTGCAGGAGCTTCAAATGCAGATAAACCGAAAATGAAAGCCTCAGTTCCTAAACCTGCAATAAGCATTGCGCTTGCTCCAGGCCAGTGCATTAATTTAAATAATGCTCCTACGATTACAACTGCCGCACCGAATCCGTATGCGAAATTCATTACTTTTGGTGATAAAATTGCCATAATTTAAAAATTTTAGTTAGTTAAGTTATTATTTAAGTTTTAAGTTGATTCAATTATCTTGGTCTTCTGCCTGTAGCTTCTGTACCCATGTAATCCTGAACGGTTCTAAATCCAATGTAACTTCTTGCTGAATCAGCGTATTCAAAATCACGAGTTGATGTTTGTAAAAAGAAAGCAACATCTTTCCAAGATCCTCCACGAACTACTTTTCTTTGATTTTTTGTATCTGGTACATTTGGGTTCATTGTTGAAACAAATTCATAAGCTCCTGGATCGTATGATGATTCTGTCCATTCAGAAACATTACCAGCCATGTTGTATAAATTGAAATCGTTTGGTTCGAAAGATTTAGCTTCAACAGTATATAAAGCACCGTCCGCTGCATAGTCTCCTCGGTTAGGTTTGAAATTTGCTAAGAAACAACCTCTATCATTTTTAGCATAAGGACCACCCCATGGGTAAGTTCCTGATTCAATACCGCCTCTAGCTGCATATTCCCATTCTGCTTCTGTAGGTAAACGGAAAGAGTTTACTTGATCTCTACCTTTTTGTTTCTTAACATAACCATTTTTATACATAGTTCTCCACGCGCAAAAAGCTTTTGCTTGTTTCCAAGTTACACCTACTACAGGATATTCAGCATACGCTTGATGCCAAAAATAATCATTGTGCATAGGCTCATTATAAGAGTAAGCGAAATCTTTAATCCATACTGTAGTATCAGGATAAATTTCAATAGGAGGTGCATCTTCGTAGAAGTTTTTACGCCCCTTTTTCTTAACTGCTTTGTTTAAATCTACCTGATTGTATTTGAATTTTAATTTAGTAACATCTATCGTTTTTAACCCATTGAACGATTCAGATTCTGGCAAGTACATAGAGTCCATAACTTCAACATAATGCTCATCTGGATATTTTGATGTTTCCTTAATTAGTTTAATTTTTTTGTTTAACTTTCTGTTAGCGTATGGATCTTTATCAGTACCTACACTATAGTAGTTTTCATACATATATTTATCGTATGCCGTCATTTTTTGAGGGTCAGTATCTTTAAAAGCAAAATCACCTATACTTCCACCTTTGGAATTTGCACCTGCTTTTTGCCCCATATCTTCTGCCATAATAGCTAATCTTGTTCTAATTGTAGAATCTTTTACCCATTCTACAAATTGACGATATTCGCTATTAGTAATTTCTGTTTCATCCATATAAAAAGAACGAACAGTTACAGTTTTTGACGGTGCATCTTGAATATTTGCAATATCATCATCTGATTTACCCATGATGAATGCGCCTCCTGGAACTAATGTCATTCCATAAGGTTTTTCTGAGTGCCATTTTTTACCTTTAACTCCCACTAACTCTCCTTTGTCGCCTTTTCCACAGCTTGCAAGTAGAGCTAATGTTGCTGATAGTACTAAAAATTTTTTCATATAAAAATTGGGTTAAAAACTTTTTAATATTTGAGAGCGTAAACCTATTTAATTATTTTGACATACACAATACTTTTCATAATAAAAATATAAAAAATTGTTTTTTTGTCGATAATTTTAACATTTTATCGTTTTTATAAATGGTTTTTTCGTATTGCTTTCCACCAACGTTCTGGTATTTCTTGTTCACAAGCCGCCAAATAGTCATCGTGAGTACAAGGTAATAACGTTTTTTTACTCTTAATATTGTATTTATTTATTTGTTGTATTTCTATCCACCATCTTTCTGACCGATTACTTTTATAAAATACTAGTTCTTCATCTTCTACTAAAACTATATATTTAAAGTAATTAATTTTATCCTCAAATGGGAATTCATAGGATCTATAATGGAAACCTTCTATAAAATACCATATAACTTCATTCAATAAGTGGACTTCATTTTTTGTGTAGTTTGAATTGAATATTCCTAAACAACTAATTTTATCACTTATTCCTGCATATCTAGCTAGTGAGCAAATCTCCCTTCCATCAAATCCGTTAGGTTGAAATTGTTCAAAATTTCCTGAGTCACTGCTTTTAATTGAATGTAAATCTAAACTAACTAAATCGGCATCTCTAAAAATTGGTTCTACCAGGGAAGGTTTTTTTATTATTTCCCCAAGTCTATATGCATCAAAATATAGTTTTTCAATTAAATCAATCTCTTCCTGAGAATTATAATAAGTTTGGTAACCAATAGTACTAAAATTAAAGAGGTTGTTTGGTTCTTCAATAATTATTTTAGATAAAAAAGAATCCGAGGCTAAGTTATCTTCTTTAGCAAAATTAAATTGATGGTCAATGGACACTAAATTAACCATTTGCTCCAAATCATCATACGCTCTATACAAAGCGTAAGTTAAGTCTTGTGAACCGCCAACAACTATTGGTGTGATTTTATTTTTGATTAATTCAGAGCAAACGGTTTTTAGTGCATAATATGTGTCTGTAATTTCATTACCTATTAATACATCTCCAAGGTCAGCAATACCTTTATTCCAATTGCCAGGAAATAATTGATAAAGGTTTTTTCTGATAGTTGTAAAAAAATCTGCTTCATAATATTGATCACATCCTCTATTTTCATTAACAAAAATTAATGCAATGGCAATAGTGTCTAAATTAGGATAGTCCGTTTCTGTATGCAATACAACCTTTTTACCTAATGTTTGATTAGATAAATTAGCCACAAATTTTTCAATTTCTAGCGAAACAGGTTGTAAATAGTCAAATATCATAATTGTTTATTTCTTTTTAGCAGTTGTTTTTTTTGTTGCCACTTTTTTAGCGGTTGCTTTTTTAGCTGGTGCTTTTTGCTCAATTAGCGCTTTTACCTTTTCTAAAGTTAGTGCGGTTGCATCTATATCTTTATTTAATTCAATTTTAATTTTTCCTTTTAAAATAACAGATTTACCCCAGCGTGCTTTTTCAACTCGTATGCCTTCATCTTCCCAGTTGTGAATCACTTTGTCAATGTCTTTTTGTATTTTTTCTTGAATCAATTCATTAACATCGTTTTGCGTCAATTGGTCAAAATTGTATTTTTTGTTTACATTAATAAACATTCCATTCCATTTGATAAAAGGACCAAAACGGCCAACCCCTTTTTGAACAGGTAATCCTTCATAAGTGGCAATTGGTGCGTCTGCTTGTTCTTTTTCTGCTATTAATTCTTGAGCTCGTGTTAGGGTTACATCCAATGGATCTTCTCCTTTAGGTAATGAAATGAATTGTTTACCAAAACGCACATAGGGTCCAAAACGGCCATTGTTTACTTCCACTTCTTCACCATTGTAAATACCTAAGGTTTTCGGAAGTAAAAATAAATTCAAAGCTTCTTCTAGTGTAATTGTACTTATATTTTGTTCTGCACGTAAACTTGCAAATTGTTTTTCTTCGTCTTCTTGATTTCCAATTTGAGCCATTGCTCCATAGCGACCTAATCGAACAGAAACTTGTTTCCCAGTTTTTGGATCGGTTCCTAAAATTCGTTCACCTGTTTCTCGTTCAGCAGTAGTTTCTACTTTATTTACAATAGGATGGAAGTGGTTGTAAAAATCCTTCATCATTTTACTCCAATCTTCTTTTCCTTCAGCAATTTCGTCAAAATCTTGTTCAACTTTGGCTGTAAAATTATAATCTAAGATAGTTTCGAAGTTTTTAACTAAAAAGTCATTCACAATACCACCTATGTCTGTTGGAACTAATTTTCCTTTGTCAGAACCATAGTTTTCTTTTAATTGTAGACTTTTTATCTCGTTTTGAACTAACATTATTTGATTGTATAAGCGTTCAGCTCCTTCAAAACTTCCTTTTTCTACATAATTTCGATTGATGATAGTGGAAATGGTTGGTGCATATGTAGATGGACGTCCAATACCTAGTTCTTCTAATTTTTTTACTAAAGAAGCTTCTGTGTAACGTGCTGGAGGTCTGCTAAAACGTTCTGTTGCAGTAATCGAATTGTTTTGTAGCGTTTCGTTTACTTGTAAAGCTGGTAACATACCTTCTTGTTCCTCTTCATCATCATCGTGGCCTTCTAAATATACTTTTAAAAATCCTTCAAATTTTATAACTTCTCCTGTTGCAGAAAATAATTCTTTATGTTTGTTGGCTTCAATTTTTACATTAGTGCGTTCTAGCTCTGCATCGCTCATTTGTGAAGCAATAGTTCTCTTCCAAATCAAGTCATATAAGCGAGCTTGGTCACGATCTAAATCAATTGTATGGCGACTCATGTCAGTTGGGCGAATAGCTTCGTGCGCCTCTTGTGCTCCCTTAGATTTTGTGTTAAAGTTTCTTGGTTTACTAAAAGCAGCACCATAATAAGAAACAATTTCTGCTTCTGCTGCAGCCATGGCTTCTTGAGATAAATTAACACTGTCGGTACGCATGTAAGTAATTAATCCAGCTTCATATAAACGTTGGGCAATTTGCATAGTTATCCCAACAGGTAAGTAAAGTTTACGAGCAGCTTCCTGTTGTAGTGTCGAAGTTGTAAATGGAGCTGCTGGTGATTTTTTTGTAGGTTTGGTTTCTAAATCAGCAACTTTAAATGAAGCACCAATGTTTTGTTCTAAAAAGCGATATGCTTCTTCTTGGGTTGCAAAATTCTTATTTAATTTAGCTTTAACTATTTTTCCAGCTTCATTAGTAAACTCAGCATTAATAGTATAACTAGCTTCAGGTTTAAAATCCTGAATCTCGCGTTCACGCTCAACAATTAATCGAACAGAAACCGATTGTACTCTTCCTGCCGAGAGTCCTCCTTTTACTTTTTTCCATAAAACAGGAGAAAGTTCATAGCCTACTAAACGATCTAAAACACGTCGTGCTTGCTGCGCATTTACTAAGTTGTAATCAATTCCTCTAGGGTTTTCAATCGCTTTTTGAATAGCGGTTTTAGTAATCTCGTGAAAAACAATACGTTTGGTTTTCTTTTGATCTAATTTTAATTCTTCTGCTAAATGCCAAGCAATGGCTTCTCCTTCACGGTCTTCATCGGAGGCTAACCATACGGTCTCTGCCGATTTTGATAAATCTTTCAATTTTTTTACCAGTGCTTTTTTATCAGAGGAAACCTCATATTTGGGTTTGAAATTATTCTCAATATCAACCCCTATTTCTTTGGAAGGTAAGTCGGCAATATGCCCATAACTTGACTCCACTTGGAAATCTTTACCTAAAAATTTTTCAATAGTTTTCGCTTTTGCTGGCGACTCCACGATGA